>CAZRWG010000170.1:0-3706 GCA_964603805.1 uncultured Thermoplasmata archaeon | reverse complement strand
CAAATCTTCGGTATCCTCAGAAAGTTCTCCTGCTTCTCTTTCGCTCATCTTTTCGATCAAACTCTTTAGCTTATTTCCGTGGTTATCTAGTATGTTTTTTTTCTCTTTTAGTAAATTTCTTTTCTCATTTTGAAGTTCTTTATTTTTATTTTTTAACTTCTCTATTTGGCCCTTAAGCTTCTTCATTCTCTGTTGACATATATCCAACTTTTCCTCCAGTTCCTTTTTCTTGAACATTCTCTCCTGTAAAGGTTATTCAATCGGATTATATAAGTCTTTTACGAATTTTGATTGAGCTCAAAATACTGTTTTTCCGATAGATTGATAAATTTTTTTATTAACACTAAAATAATCATTACCATCGAAATATATTTCCCTATATTTCTTTTGCATTTCGGGGCTCAATAGATTTTTTATGTTACTCCAAACTCTTTTTCTCATATTTAATTTATCTAAATATATCTCTTCTACCTCTAAGGATTCTAAAGTGCTCTTCAATCTCAGTAAATCTTCTTTTTCATCGTTGAGATAAGGAAACAAAGGCCCAATAAATACCCAAACATCAAGATTTTCTTCTTTCAGTTCTTTAATAGCAGATAACCTTTCTGAGATCTTAGGGGCATTAGGCTCGAACTTCTTTCTGAAATTTTCGTCTAAAGAGGTAATTGTGAAACCGATATCCGAATCCATCTCTTTAAGCAGGTCTATATCTCTTTTAACTAGCCCTGATTTGGTCTGTATTAGAATTGGAAAATCATGTCGGTAAAGTTGCTCTAAGCATCTTCTAGTCAATTCGAATTTTTCTTCCGCTTCTTGATAAGGGTCAGTTACACTTCCGATTCGAACAATCCCTTTTTTCTTCTTTTTTAATTCCTTTGATAGAACATTGGGTATGTTCATTTTCACATCTAAAAATTCTCCCCACGTACGTTCTTCTCTCAAGACACAAGGGCTGTAACAGTAGATGCATCCATGAGAACATCCTGTGTAAGGATTCAATGCATAATCTGATTCTAATCTGGATTTTGAGAGGGCAGTTTTACAACTGATTTGATTGATCTCAAGACCTTCTATATCTGCTTTTTTATATCCTAATTCCAATGTCTATCATCTCCAAATTCAAAATCTTTTTCTTCTTGGTCCGATTTTCTCCTCGAACTCATATCAAAATCACTCAAACGAGTTTGATAGAGCGAATCTTGGAGAACTTCGCTGTATTTTTTCCATGTATCTATCTTTATATCCAATCGGGTAGAGATATAAAACAAAGCTTCTTTTAAATTCTCAAATGTTTTTGGCTCTTTCCTCAAAGCGTCTCTCACATGTTCTCTTACATTCCATACCCCTACGGGCATTATATATCCTGGGTGGGTTTCCCTTAATATGACTGCCCCTGCCTGTCTTTTTTCTTTTGATAGCTTTTCAGCTATCGCCAATCTAGCTGCGTAAAAGCATCCACCTATCTCCGCATAATCTGACCTTCCTTCGTACCTCTCGTGACTTGAAATGATCGCGATATCATTTCCATAGGGATTCCATGCAGTTTCTGGATACCAAGCTTCCACTAGTTCGTATATCCAAGTTCTAGGGAGCATCAATATCTCCCATCTATTGTCAAGTTCCCATGTTTCGTATACCCTGTATTCGTCTATAGGTCTATAGTCTTTTACCTCTTCTCTAAGATTTTTTCCTATGGTATCATCCACTGCAGTTATACTCCATCTCGTTGGAACGAACTTTCGATTGTCCTTCAATCCAAAAGCACCCACACTGAAAGCTCTCTGTATCTTTGAAATCAATACGTCCTTTTCATACAGATTCATAACTCCTTTTGTAGCTTTCAGAGCTGTGTCGAAATGAACTTTGTCTAGACGTTTATCAAACTTTATAGTGCCTAAATCCATTTTTTTTAAAGGTCCGGAGGGGCCGTAAGGTTGAACGGAATCTGAAACGGTGATCTTCCCACCAGGTTTTTTCTTGAAGAAAGCCTCGACCTCTGCAGGTTCTTTAGCCAAAGCCATCTGCCTGGTAAAATCTACCAACCGGTTCGAATCCTGAAATTTATCCACCCTTACAGGATGTTTTCCTCGGATGAGTTTTGTTCGATTGTTAACGATATCATCGATATCTCTTCCCACCCATCTCTCAGGAGTGTCGAGTTCTTCCGTATCACCGTGAAAAGGAGGAACTAATGGGCCGATATCCACCTTTGGATAACCGTATCTGCCGACGAAAACACCTGGAGGAGAAGAACCTGATATGTCTGTATCATCAACCATAGGCTGGGATTTCATTCTATGATAATACTTTACAACTACGGGACATCGATCCCTACCACATAGGTTTTTAGATCCTCTGCATCGAGCGCACCTCTTACTAGATTGTACAAAATGCTCGTCATCGGCCAAATCTACTTCCATCGATTATTACTTATGGTATACACAGTTTTTAACACTTTCTATAAGAAAAAGAAAATGGGGTTGAGGAAAAAATTTTAGCAGTATTCCTTTTTGAAGTCTTCAAGTATACTTTCCAGTTTACCTTTTTCTTGGACCTCGAGTTCGTATTTTACATTAGCTATAGGCTTATCAGTTTCCAAAACCCGACTAATGTCTATTGGAGTTCCTGAAACTACAACGTCGCAGTCCGAGTTATCAATTGTCTGTTTGAGATCGTTGATCTGTTTATCAGAATATCCCATAGCAGGCAGTACTTCTTCAAGGTGTGGATATTTTTCAAATGTCTCTTTAATGGAACCTACAGAGTGTTTTCTTGGATCTACTATTTCAGATGCGCCGTACTTTTCTGCGGCGAGTTTTCCTGCACCAAAACTCATATCTCCGTGGGTCATGGTAGGTCCATCTTCTATGACTAGTACTTTCTTCCCCTTGATCATATCTGGGTCTTCGACCTTGATAGGCGAGTTCGCTCTTATGATTTCAACATCTGGATTAACTTCATTAATGTTTTCTTCTAATTCTTTGATATCCTTTTCTTCGGCGGTATCACATTTGTTTATTATACAGATATCCGCCATGTTGAGGTTAGCTTCGCCTGGATGATATCTTGTCTCATGCCCGACCCTGTGCGGGTCTAAAACTACAAAATGTAGATCCGGTCTGTAGAAAGGTGTATCGTTGTTTCCGCCATCCCATACGAGTATGTCTCCTTCATTCTCTGCTTCTCTGAGAATCGCTCCATAATCTACGCCAGCGTAAATAACCATTCCTTCATCTATGTATGGTTCGTATTCCTCTCGCTCCTCTATAGTTGTATCTTCATCATCAAGATCTTTATAATCTTCGAATCTTTGCACAGCTTGTTTCTCCAAATCACCGTATGGCATAGGATGCCTAACCGTAACTAAATTTATTCCTTCTTTGTTTAGATGTTCACATATCTTTCTAGTAGTTTGGCTTTTTCCTGAACCGGTCCTGGTTGCGCAAATTGATATGACAGGTATCCTAGCTTTCAGCATCGTTTCATCGTTTCCCAGTAAAACAAAATCTGCGCCTGCAGCTATCACTTCCGAAGCTTTATGCATCACATATTCATGGGTAACGTCGCTATAAGCAAATACAACTTCATCTATCCTTTCTTCCTCGATAGTCTCCACCAGTTTGTCTTCAGGGATTATTGGAATACCCTCAGGATACAGATCTCCGGAAAGTGCCGGAGGATATCTTCTTCCTTCAATCTCTGGTAT
>CAZRWG010000169.1:0-3751 GCA_964603805.1 uncultured Thermoplasmata archaeon | reverse complement strand
CCTCAGTACTCTCAACAACGCTCCTATCCATCCGTTTTTTCAACCATAAGAGACCCATTCCAAGTAAGAAAATAATAGAAGTAGAAAAGCTCTGTTGAAGAGTTATGATACCAAGTGCCGTCGTTTGAGGCAGAGTTATAGGACCGAAACCCAACGATGTTCTCACCCACGAAAAATCACCTTCTTCAATAGGTACATCTTTTCTCAAAGAAAAGTAGTGATTGAATAGTCTCTCTGGAAGACCACTAACTATCACATAGTACTCCTTAGTCTCGTTATTACCATCATTTTCATCAACAGGCTTCATCTCATATCCTTCATAATCTTCTCGTCTAATTCCCTCTGCTTCAGCGAAAGAGATATTTGCATATAGAGTTGCCTTTTCCTCAGAAGTCCCAGCTATGGTAAAATTAACCTCGACGGTGAAGTTAAATTCAGTACCTGAGTCCCCATAGATCGGTTCAATAGTACCGTTCTCTAGGGCCCCAGTTCCCGAACGAAGTCTTCTAGCTGGCTGATCGTAAAGGATTCCGACATGATAGAAGCCCATTGTAAAAGCTAGAAGGATAATCACTGCTACCCCTACGACCAACAGTTTCTTTAAATTGTTCTCATCATACAGTTTATAAGGTATAAGGATAGCTAAAATCGGGAGTAAAATATTCATCAAACAGGGATTGATGAATATCATCCATATCGATGCCAAAAATACTGTAAGAATGTAGATTGGAATAGAAAACCGAGATTTTCTAATTTTTCTCGCTTTTTCGTTTATGACATTCAATATAGATTTTTTTCCACTTTTTACCATGTCTCTGACCAACTCGCTAAAATATCGTTTTGGAGCTTAATAATCTTTTGGCAATTCAGTTCTTTTGCTCGACTCTCTTACCAGACTTATATACTTCTTCTACTAGATTGACTCCAAACCGATAAGGGATGTGCATATGGTTAGGTACATCTAATATCAAGAAATCCGCTTTTTTGCTTTTCTTTAAAATACCAACATCTTCTCTGTCCAAAGCTCTAGCAGCGTTGAAAGTCGCCGCGGTCAATGCCTCCCTAGGAGTCATCTTCATCTGCAAACAAGCTAAAGTGATTACGGACTGCATGCTTTCGGTCCAACAGTTTGGGTTTAGATCGGTAGCGAGGGCCAGAGCCATATCTTTTTCTATCATCTTTCTAGCAGGAGAGTACTCTTCATCCATCAACATGAAGGGAGTGCCTGGAAGCAGAATTCCAATAGTACCAGATTCTGCCATCTTCTCTATGTCTCTCTCGTTTGTTTTAACGAGATGTTCTGCAGAAATCGCTCCTATCTCAGAAGCCATCTTACTGCATCCAATATTTTCTATCTCATCAGCATGAACACGTGGTTTCAATCCGCTTTCTTTAGCGACTTCTAGCAATCTTCTACTCTCCTCTGCAGAAAAGACACCTTTTTCACAAAATACGTCACAGTATTCAGCAAGATCTCTCTTTATAATTTCTGGTAAGACTTCCTCTATACAAAAATCGATATATTCTTCTGATTCATCATATTCGGGAGGAAGGGAGTGCGCTCCTAAATAGGTAGGGACTAAATCAATTGGGTGTTCATAATCTAGTTCTCCGATCACTTCCAGAGACTTGATCTCGTTTTCCTTATCCAGCCCGTAACCGCTCTTTGCCTCTACGGTAGTGGTCCCGTTCTCCAGCATACTATTTAATCTCTTCAAAGACTGTTCTTTCAGATCTTTTTTAGAAGCTTCTCTTGTTGATCTAACGGTACTAAGTATTCCCCCACCTTCTTCCAATATCTCCATATAACTCTTCCCTTCGATCTTCATGACCAACTCGTCCTCTCTAGAACCGGCAAATACCAGATGGGTATGAGGATCCACGAATCCAGGGATTACTGTCTTACCGGAAGCATCGATCTCCTTCTTTCCTTCGTAAGCAGTTGTTATCTCCTCTGATGGTCCTACAGCAGCTATTTCTTCGCCATTAACAGCTAAACCACCATCCTCGATCTTTCCAGTCTCCCTCATCTCTTTTCCCATTCTAGGTCTATCCGGTCCCTGGAGAGTATGCAGCTCAGATATGTTTTTAATCACAATATCTACTTCTGTCATATCATCACTCCTAGTATACCCAAACTTCTCAATAAAAAGTATGCGAAAACAATAAAACCTAAAACCAACGCTATAGTTGCCCATATCTGGCCAATAGTGAGCAAGAGATACAGCTTTGCTTTCTTCTCAGAAGTGTCGAAATATCTTTCTATCAATTCTTTCAGCCTATCACCGGCTGTTCAAGATTCTTCTTCCATCATAGATTTTATTTTCTTTCTGCGGAAGAAATCTTCCCTCTCCCTTTCCTCTAACTGTCTCTCTATATACTTTATAGTGGCTTCAAGTTTAGGTATGTAATTATACTCTAGAGCGTTAACTCTACGTTTCGCTTTTTCGATTTCTTCCGACAATCTGTTCAATTTCCCCTCGACTTCTGCCAATTCAAGCGCTATTTCTAAGGCTTCTCTAAATTTTTCGACCGCTTCATCCAATCTCACAGAAGTATCGGTATAACCATAAAATTTTTCTTCAGGAATATCTGGCTGTAAATTAGGAACTTTTACCCCCATGATATTATCGGAATCGATCTCCAATCCTTTCATCTTTTTTGCTCCGTCGGCTATCGATTCTATATCACCGCTGCCCATCACCATCTGAGCTTCGATCAAGCTCTCAAAGCTCTCTTCAAGAACGTTCTCTAATTTTTCTCTAAGTTCTCTCCTCTTATCAACTATCTTGAAAAATTCATTTATCAGAGCGTCTTTTTTCTCACTTAAAAGATCATGGCCGTTCTCAGCTAAGACCTTCCTCTTCCTGATTCGAAGAAGTTCCATCCGAGTAGGTTTAACGTCCTCAAGTCTTTCAGCCATCGTGCTAAATGAGGATAGAAAGATGTATTATATATTTTCGCCTTTAGTTTTCATTAACTCTACATACATCACTTAAAAACACATTTAGTTTCTTTCCATGTGATTTTTTAAGAGTTCTAATACCTGTTCAGTCTCTGGAACTATATCCTTATCCTTCAATTCTTCTTCTACTTCCTCCGGACTGATAAATCGGGCTCTTTTAAATTCTATAGGAGATAATTCTATCTCTTCGGGATCTACTTCTACTTTGTATAACCTCACATTCTCTTTCTCTTCTTCTATCTCTTTGGTAAAAGACCCTATTTCTTCGTGATCGCCTACAATACCTATCTCTTCTTCCATCTCTTTCTCTAACGCTTCGAGATAACTCAAACCTGCGGTAACGTGTCCTCCCAGTACAACACTCCAGTGGCCTGGATAGAATCTTTTATCTTCACTTCTCTGCGTCATCAAAATTTTCCCGTCAGGGTTGAAGACAAAAAACATCACGCTCCTGTGTCTAAGCCCCTTGTCGTGTGCTTCCTTTCTAGTTTTAACATCTATGATCTCATCTTCTTCGTTCACTATGTCGAGTTTCTCACTCATGGCTTAACCTAATGAGAGGAAGTATGAAAAATTTGTTTGTATGCAAATGCAAACGTTTAAGTAAATCATTTTTATCGTAAATAAAGATGGCGAACGACGAACAGGAACCTTTTGGTCTCAATAGCGTTCTATCCGATCTCAAGATAGTGTTGAAGTACAAGGAACTTCTGATCTTGATATTTGCGGTCTTCGTGAGCATGATCGGGTTCGGGTTGGTGATGCCTTTCCTACCTATCTACGCTT
>CAZRWG010000168.1:0-3814 GCA_964603805.1 uncultured Thermoplasmata archaeon | reverse complement strand
GATTATAGTTCCAGCAGATTTCAAAGTTAAACATGATCTATATGGGAATCTAAGGATGACTCATTGATAGGTGGATGGAACATGGACACCAAAAAAGAGCCAAAGATAATCAAAACAGATGAGATGGACAAAAAATTCCAGGACGCATTGAATGAGGCACTTACACTTTTTGAGGTAGAAGAAATAATCCAAGTTGGAATTCTGGAACTTGAAGGGAACACTAGATTGCCATCAGAAGGGATGAGTGAACATGAAGATAGCCAAGAATTTTCTTTTGTCATCGAAGGAGAAGTGATCATCGGAACCGAATCTGGAGAGAAAAAAGTCAAAGAAGGAGAACTCATGTACAATCAGCCTGGCACTAAACACTACACTCGCAATGGAAAATCTAAACCCGCTAAAGTGTTATGGTTCCTGGCTCCTCCGATGTAGAACGGCGTTTTCTAATCGACTTTTACTAAAATTTTTTTTCTTTTAATGTTCTTATATATGATCGTTATCACTCAGAACTCTGTTCCAAGCCTTAGGAGTCTTAGCAGCAGGAAGAATATTATAATCTTCGACTATCTCTCTATCTAGTAGAAATCTATTGATGTGTTTATTTATCTCCTCCAAGCTTTGTTCGAAAAATCTTACTAGAACCGCTCTGTTGTCCAAGTATTGAGTTACTTCATATACTCTGATATTTTCGATCGCCTCATCTATAAAATCATTCAGTTCTTCCACACTCCCCTGTGGAGATATTTTGACAAGGACATCGGTATAAACCAGATTCGCCTCTTGAAGAACTAAGAGAGCGATTACCAACAAATGTCCTTTCTCTTGAAGCTTCGTTCTTCTTCTCCTTGCAGTAGTTATCGAAGTTCCTAATTCCTCAGCTAGTTCCGTATCTGTCATCCTGCCTCTATCCCTGAGAATTTGATAGATCTTTATGTCCATCTCATCCCAACTATCCCCTAGTATAGATTCTAAAAGTTCGAATTCTTCTTCAACATTTATATTGCTTTGCAAATCGATCACCTTTTAAACATCATACACATTTCAAATCTCGGTCGGCCTCAGTTAAACTTATGCTTTTTTCATCGTCCATCCACATATCGTCCTCGATCCTAACTCCAAGACGATCTTTGAGATATATTCCTGGTTCTATGGTAAAAGTCATCCCTTTTTTAATTTTTCCCTCATTATCTTCTGTCAAATAGGGTTCTTCGTGAGGATCAATTCCAATACCGTGTCCTACTCGATGGATGAAATTCTCTCCGTATCCATTTTTCTTTATTATCTCTCTAGCTTCCTTATCGATTTTTCTTGCCTCTACGCCGTTTTTAGCTATTTTCCTGGCTTGAGCTTGGGCTTCCTTAACGATTTTATATACTTTTTCTCCTACTTCAGGGACATCTCCAATAGCCACTGTTCTAGTTATATCTGAACAGTATCCTTCATATCTCGCTCCAAAATCCATTATTACCATGTCTTTTTCTTGTATTTTCCTATCGGTAGGGATGTGATGAGGATTAGCGGAATTCGGCCCAGAAGCAACTATAATTTCAAACGCTGTCTCTTCAGCACCGTTTTTCTTGAGAATAAACTCGATCAGAGCAGCTACCTCCTTTTCACTCATACCTCTAAGATCTTCTTTCAAAATTTCTCTGTAAGTCTCGTCTGCGATTTCCGCCGCCCTTTTCATCAACTTTTTTTCTTCTTTTGATTTTATCTTTCTCAATTCAGAGGTCTGAGAGTTTAGTGAAGACCAGATATATTCATCTATATGCTCCCTGATATTCATCAGAACATCAGATGACATACTGTCCTCTATCAAAAGATTTTTTTGAGTCGCTTCTAGATCCTCCAATATTTCTGTAAGATGAACATAAGGATCGTCGGTGTCTTCCCATATGTAAACTTCGCTAAAATCTATCTTTGCCTGATGGACTTCTTCTTCATACAATTTCGGTACTATCAGGCTGGGAGCTTTTCGTGGATATATAACGGCTAAAAACAATCTCTCGAGCACGTTTCCTGGTTCAATCCCGGTAAGATAAAAAAGATTGGATCCCGGGGTAATCAAAGCTCCGTCAAAGGAGTCCTTCATAGACTCAGTAAATCTAGCTAGTCTTTTTTTAGGAGACATCTCTATCTTTGCTCCATTTCTTTCAGTTGAAATATCAGGTCCTCAAACCTCTCTTACTTTTGGAACGGTTTTCGCCGGTCCTCTTTCTTCCTTCATCTCTTTTCTCAACTGCTCAGTAGATCCGATGTCTATCTGAAGTTTATCCTCATCGAGTATCACGCCATACTTTTCCCTAGCGGTCTTCACGTCGACAAGGCCATTTTTGTAATCCTTAAGAACCAGTTCTGGATCTCTTTCGAGTGGGTCGCCCCAGCCCCCTCCGCCGCCACTGCGGATGCTGACTATGTCGCCTTTCTGGAGAGGGAAGTTGAGTTTTCTTCCACCATCCCATATCTCTTCACCATCTCGGATGAGCGTCATATGATTGCATGATCCGTATTCTCCTCCCTCTATACCCCAAGGAGGATATTTAATTCTGTTTATAGAAGTTGTAAAGCTTCCTTTTTCAGCAAGGATACGATAGTCTTTTCTCATACCAAACCCGCCTCTGTATCTTCCGTGACCAACGCCATCCTCTTGGTTGAGCTTCATGCATTCAACCCTGATGGGATATTCTCTCTCTAGGACTTCTACCGGATGTATGTAAGTCTCACCATCGCCAGCGGAGACAAGGCAAGATTCTCCATCTTTATCTATACCTGCACCCCATCCACCTGGATTGGGTTCAACGAGTATTTTGTATTTATTATCTCTTGGATCGACCATTCCTATGTTTTCCGCGACCACCGAAACGAAATGACCCGCGGTCAGTTTATCAGGCAGCTCCGAGGCCAAAGATTTCCATATAAGATCAAAAACATATATCATCGTCTCCCAGTAACAGCTTACAGGTGCTGGGGGAGTAGCATTCAAGATGGATCCTTCAGGAACATCGATCTCTATCGGTTCTAAATATCCCTGATTAAGATTCACATGTGGATCGGTACAGGCGGTAAAGATGGTAGCTACAGAAGCAAAAGTACCAGAATAGGCGGTATTGATCGGAGCATTAACTTGATCGGGATTGTCGGTCAAATCCACCTTAAATTTATCGTCCGTGATATTCACTTTTGCCTTCAGAGTTATATCTTCATCCATACCTTCATATTTGAGTATTTTCTGTTCAGATTGGAATTCACCCTTGGGGAGTTTTTTCAGATTTTCTTTAGCAATCACTTTTCCATCTTCTTTCCTATCTTCCATCGCTTCTACAACAGTTTCTACACCGTATTTATCGCAAAGGTCATTTATCCTGTTATAGGCATATCTGAGGGCCGCAGATAGGGCTTCAAGATCTCCATAAACGTAGTCCGGAACTCTAGAATTATTTTTTATTATATTTACTACTTCTTTGTTCAACTCTCCTTGTCTGTAAAAATGGGATGTAGGTATCCTAATTCCTTCTTGATAGATCTCTTCAGCGTTAGGCCCCCAAGAACCGGGGTTCATCCCGCCGACATCATTTACATGGGCTTTGATGGTAGCTATAGAGATGATCTCATCTTCATAAAATATCGGCATAGAGAGGGCTATATCGTTCATATGGGTGCCTACTTTATATGGATCATTCGAAACGAAGATGTCTCGAGGAGCCAAATCTAAACCGAACTCTTCTATATCTTTCATCATGTTTTTAGCCACGTAGGGCATCGTACCCAAAAAGGCCGGGACGCCCAATCCGATAGATATCAGATCTCCTTTTTC
>CAZRWG010000167.1:0-3821 GCA_964603805.1 uncultured Thermoplasmata archaeon | reverse complement strand
GGTTTTATTCTTTCTCGAAGACTCTGTCGAGTTCTTCGTCCGAGACATCGAACACTACGTTATGTGGTGGCAATTCTTCTTCCTTCATGAATTCTGGCATCCTGTCGTCTTCTTTGGAGAAACCTGCTTTCTCGTTGAACTCTCTCTCCATCTCTAGGATGTCCATCCCCATCTCCATGACTTCATCAGCAGAATAATCTGTTCCTAGAACTCCGTTTACCGTCTCTATCATACCTTCCATGCCCTCGTCTATATCCATAGTGGCGAAGGCTATGAACAAACAGTAGCCAGCGGTATCTATCATCGCTGTCGCCTTTTGAAGTGTTCTAGAAAGATCTGCTTTCTTGGTGTCTAAAGGATCAACATCGCCTCCAACACCCATTATCTCAGGAGCTATCGCATAACCAGCTGTGTGGTCGGCTCCCATGGGTGTCGTTGCGTAAGTTACTCCAATGCCTTTGATCGGTCTTGGATCGTAAGCGGGCATAGCCTGTCCTTTTATTGTAGGTATCCTGTTGACTCCAAAAGCTTCTCCTGTGAATTCGGCACCATTCGCTAGTATCCTACCTAGTGGCGTTTTTTCGTAAATTTCGTCCATGAGTTCTAACGCCTTTTCTTCGTCGCCGAAGTCTAGAAGACCGCCTTCCATAGCCACAGCTATAGTATTCCCTGCCTCAATAGTATCTAAACCGAGATCGTTACAGGCACGATTGAGTTCTCCTATCGTATCCAGATCATAGATGCCGCAGTTCGGTCCTAGAGCCCATACAGACTCGTATTCTAGAACTCCAACAGGATCTTTTCCACCTTCTTTTGTCCATATCTCAGAACATTGTATTATACAGCTCGGGCTGCACTTATGCGGTTTTACTCCTCCTCTTTCTTCTATGAGTTCAGCTTTCCTTTCACCCGAGACTTCTGAAGCTTTATCATCGCTACCTGCAGAGAAATTTCTGTTTGGTAACGCTCCACTCTCATTTATTATGTTTATAAGCACTGACGTTCCATAAGAGTTCAACGCTCCACCATTCTTTGTAACATCGTGTTCCATAAGTGCATTAGCGAGCTTCTTTCTACCTTTATCGAACGTTTCTTTATCTTTGATCTCCTTTTCGTTTTCATCCGGTGTTTCAGCAACGATGAATTTTAGCCCTCTAGACGCCATAACAGCTCCAAGACCGCCTCTACCTGAATATCTGGTAGATCTTCCTTCTGGGTCGGTGTATGAAATACCAGCGTTCGAAGCGTTTAGCTCCGCAGCGATTCCGGCTCCTGCTATCTCTATATCTTCACCGAATTCATCATGTAGATCATCGTAGGCATCGTAAAGTCCTTTCCCAACCCATTTATCGGCTTCTATCAACTCTTCTTCGTCTTCTCCAAGCTTCAATAGATAATATTTATCCTTTTCAGATCTTCCTTCCACTATTATCGCTTTGATCCCTTTTCTCGCTAAAGTCCTAGCGAACGGAGTACCGGCATTAGATTCCTTGATAGTGCCCGTTAGAGGTGACTTACCTCCTGCCGATAGTCTTCCTGAATTTGGTGCTCCTGTGCCTGTCACTATGCCCGGAGCAAAAACAACTTTGTTGTCAGGTCCAAGAGGATGTGCCTTAGGTGGGACTTCCTCAGATATTATTTTAGAGGTGAGACCTCTTCCTCCCAATTCCTCATATTCTTCCGGAACCTCTTCAGTTTTGATCTCTAGGTTTTCCATATCGACTCGCAGTATTTTTTCGGCGATTTTAACACCCAAGAAATGTATGATAATGATAACCTAAATATCTTTTGGACAGATGAAAAAATCGGTTTTAGTTATAGGCAAAAAAGTCAAAGATATAAATAGCATCGAACTCATGTATTGTAATGATGCTTCCTGAGAGAGCTGTATTGGCATATGACTTCTCTAAGAGCATGAAAAAATTGCTTGATCGCCTTCCTGATCTTCGAAGAATAGGTGTCAAGGAATTGTTATTGCTGTACGTTTCTGATATGACTAGAAGTGGCTTTCACGGGCAGCTAAGCAAAAACAAGAGTAAAGAGAAATTGGAAAGCGTTAAAGGAAAGATAGAGGAGATAGGCTTCGATTCCGTAGATAAAGACGTGCTTTTTGGCTTTCCCGCTGAAGAGATCGCCTCTTACGCGAGAAAAAAAGATGCGATGATACTGATAGGTTCTCATGGAAGAGGTGTGATAAAGAACGTGTTTTTGGGAGGGACTGCTTATGACATAATCAGGAAGGCTGAGACTCCTGTCTTTGTAGAAAAAGTGAAGAGCGATTCGATCCCTGATAACATATGTGAAAAAGTTCTATTACCTACAGATTTCTCTAAAGATTCGAGGAAGGTCTTAGAGCGGTTGGAAGATTCTAAGGTACCGATCGAAGAAGTAGTATTACTCTCGGTAATCGAAGAGAGCGAATCACGAGATGAGTTGGAGGAGAAAAGGAGCAGTCTAGAAAGTAAGTTGGAGAACGTCAAAGAGAAATTCGAAGAGAATTTGTCAGTGGAAAAAATAAAGTATAGAGTCGAAGAGGGAGCAGCTTCTAGAGTCATCACGAAAGTTGCTAGGGAAGAAAAAGTCAGTCTCATATGTCTGCCGAATCGTGGGGAAGGCGGTCTTAAGGAGTTGATAATCGGTACTACGGCAAAAGAAGTCACACGTTTGTCTCCTGTCCCTGTTCTGTTATTTCCTAGGGACTATCTTTGAGAAGAGTTATTTCTTTGGAGGTCTTGAATATCCCATCTCTTTGAGTTTTATTAGGCAATTTATTGTTTCTTTAGCGCTCGAAACTATCCTTTTTCCTCCTCTTTTTTCATAGTAAGCACTTTCATCCTCGTCAACTTCATCGCTCCGTCTGTAGAACTTGATGTTTGTGTGGAGGTCTCTAAGGTTAAGATTGAGGTTGAGAAGCTGTTCAACCAGGTCTGGATCGAAATGTTCTGAGTATCTTGTGTTTAGAAGTCTCCAAAGATCCTCAGCTTTTTCAAGAAAGTAATCATCGTACTCTTTCTCTAAGAATTCTTGATCTATTTGATCGAGCATCTCTTTTGAATTCATCTCCATGAGTTCTCTGAATCGTTGGTCTTTTTGTTCCCTGATGGAGTCGTCTATTGTTTCTGGAGAAGTTCCTTCTAGGTCAGGTTCAAAAGAAAAGAAATTTCTAAGAAGGTCGTCTCTTAAAGAATGTACCGTTCTTCCGAGAGTGTATTCTACCTCATCTCTCACGAGGTTCCATCTTTTTCTCTTGGATTTTAGTAGAAGTTGATCTATGATAACTATCGTTAGGAAGGCTCCTAAAAGCTCTATAGTTATGTCTATCTCGAAATCTGCGTGATACCTCCAGAGAAGACCGCCCGCGATGATAGCGAATGCGATTATAAAATAAAGTCCTATAGGTCTCTCTCTGAGCCTCAGACTTCTTTTCATGTTTGTTTTCCTCCCAAGTATGAGTCTAATATCGCTCTATAGTGTTCAGTCAGTCTCAGGTTCCTTAGCCTTAAGGAACTGGTTCCTTTCTTTATAGGAGGAGACGATCATCATCGAAGTAGGATCTTTAACACCTTCCACATCAGTTAGTTGTATGGTCAAGAACCTCTTCATGTGGTCGTAGTCGTCGAAATGTGCTTTCAACATCATGTCGATGTCTCCCGTTAAAAGAAGTACGTCCTCCACAAAGTCGAATTGGGAAAGCTCTTTTCCTATCTGGTCAGCTTTTTCTGTATCTATCTTGATGGAAATCAGGGACCTTACCGCCTTCTTCCTTATCTCCTCAAAAGATTTTTTCTCAGCGCTCATCTTAATAATATAGATTAAATTAA
>CAZRWG010000166.1:0-3825 GCA_964603805.1 uncultured Thermoplasmata archaeon | reverse complement strand
ATTCTTCAAAATTCCTCTCCGATATATAGCGGAAGTCAAAGTTTTTATGAACTTTTATTTCCACATACATGCAAGAAGATTTAATATTCACAATATTTTTTTAATTGCCTTTGATATACCCCAAACCTCTATCAATTCTGAATCTTTTATTTCATCAAAGTCCTTGTCATTTGTCAGTATGATCGATCCATGTTTTAAACACGAAGCTGCATGGACAACATCGGCCAAAGAATCATCGAAGTGTTCTTTACAGTCACTGATGTATTTTTCATTTGGTTCGACCCTTTTGCAATTCTCATCCAGTATTTGAAAAAATTTTTTAGATTTAGGACCGAGCTTTTCAGCGTATTTTTCGTATTCCTTTAAAAGGATCTCGTTTGCTATCAATTATATATCGTCGTCTTTTATCAACTGGATGAAAAGTTCAGTGGATTTGGTTTTGCCAGATTTAAAGGCTGATATGAAAAGGTTGGTATCAACTAGAAAACTTTTCTTCTGCAAGTTCATCGGCCTCTTCTTCAATTTCTTCGTGTAGTTTTTCGATATCTCTGGTTTTGATCTCTTTTTTGACTTCTTCGATCAGGTCTTTCAAGTCGATCTTTTTGAGTATGAATGTATCTTCATCGATATCCTCGATGATGAATTCCGCATCATTGTCTAAATCATGGGCGTTCCTCAATTTTTTAGGGATGGTGATACGCCCTCTTTTATCCATCTTGGTAGTTTCGGTCATAGTGTGCATTACCTATTAGTGGGTTAAACCCATATAATGATTTTGGTTTTTGACGGTAAAATAAAGAAAAAAAAGAGAACAGAACTGCTACCCTTCGCGTGCAATAGACATCAGCTAACTGATGTTGCTCGCATGCCGAGGATTTCTATCCTCTTTTCACTTCGAGCAAACTCTCGTGATGCCGAGGAATGAATTCCTCTTATCCTCACTATCGTTGCGGATGTAAAGTACCTGACGTGAGTTGCAAAAAATCGGGTGAAAACTGACGTTTATTGCAGAGATTTTAAGGGTGAGTGTGATCAGAATGTCAGGATAGGCGAATATGGAAGATAATTCTTCTGGATAGAGTGATAACTGATGTTTTTTGCGTGCAAGAGATGTCAGATAGCTGATGTGAGTTGCGAGATTTGATCTGTGGTTGGTAAAAAGGGGGGGGAAGGGGTGGTACGGTGAGCGGGTTCTGGTGGATTTAAAGATGTCTAGGTTGATTTTAGGATCTTTTGCCGGATTTTAAGTGAGTGTTAGTTGAATATTCATGAGAAAGTTTTCATTCTCTAATTGCGTAATAAGCATAAGCAAGAGTCAAAAATTAAGACGGATCGGAGGTGATATTATGGAAGAAAATCAGGATGATCAAAAATCAGATTATGAAGATAGGATCAAAGTAGACCCTAATATAATGGGAGGAAAACCAGTAGTGAAGGGAACTAGAATCCCTATATATCTTATTTTAGAATTCTTTGAATCCGGACATACGATCGATGATATCTTAGATATGTATCCTGACCTCGAAGAAAAGGATATCAAAGCCGCATTGCACTATGCGACGGATCTGTTGAAAAGAGAAGAAACTCACGTGAAATCGGCGGTATAAAGGATCGCTTTGTAGAAACCCCTCGTCACTCCATTTTATCCAGTTGATTACAGACTTTTTCGTATAGTTCATCATGGATCCAAAAACCTGATTTTCTTAAATTTTCTAGGTGATCTTTTGCATTTTCTAATATACCAAGTTTTTTTGCTTGTAATAGAATTCCTATGACCCCTGTGATGTTCAGATCATGGTTTCTAGCTAATTCCCTAGCGTCGTATTCATCCAATAAAATCAGGTCAGCAGATTCCTCAAGAGCTAAAACGATGGCTTCGGCTTCGCCTTCATCTACATCTTTTAAAAAAGCTCTTTTCAAGTGGAGGTTCTCTTTTCCGATGGATTTCGTAATGATCCATTCAGCTCGTTCTAAACTTTTTGCATCTCTTCTTTCTGCGCCATCTACTACGCATTCATCATAAACAGCTTCAGGGATGATGATCTCATCAAATAACTTCTCTAAAATATCTAAAAGACCTATTTTTGAAAGATGGATCAATGGAGAAGAATTACTAACGACCTTCGGCAAATTCGATATCCTCCTCTAGTTCTCTTTCCGTGTAATGTCTTTCTATATCTCTCTTTTTTAATTCATCTATGAACTCCCATTTACCCATCTCCGCCAGTTTTCTAGCTTTGCCGAGAGATATCACTCCTCGCTGGTAAAGAGCTAAAGCTAATTCTAACTTCAGCATCTTTTCTCTATCTTTTTTAGGGAGCTTGATAGCATCTAGGATATCTTCGTCAATAGGTATTGACTCCATCTTTCCAATTGAATATAGAGTTTAAAAAGATTTAAAACTTGTCCTTATAGGGATCTGGTAGTGTTTGGATTTCTCAATATGGACGAGATTCACTTTATTTTCTAACAGCTTTCGTGTGAACTATTGTCTCTAAGATGTAGCTCTTACGGACTTTATCTCTGATCGCCCCGCTTTTGTTAGGATACTTTCCCTCCTCGACTTCTTTTTCTATCTTTCTTAGATCCTCGGGAGGAAATCTAACCTGTACTTTTTTCATCGGATCACACTTGTAATATAGTAGTACTGTTATTTGTATTAGAACTATCCTTTGAATCTTGGAAAACTGCTGCCTTTCGCATGCAAAAGTTGGCAGCTAACTGCGTAGGAATGAAACATTCCTCGTTTTCAACAAAACTCGTTTTGTTGTAAGTTAGAAACGTAGTTTCTGACGTTCGCTTCGAGCAAAGCTCTCGCGATGCCGGATTTTGCGAAGAAAGGATTAGGGTTGGGCGAAAGTGAGCGGGTTTTGCGTAAATCTGAAGCACACTCTTGGAAAGAGCTCGAGATGACTTAACGGAGTGCGTAACATTTATGTAGCACATATTACATTATTGTAATAGATGTTACAAAATTATAGTACCTGGAAAGTGGCTAGAGTGTTCTTCGACGAGCCGGCAGAAGATCATTATTTAACAGAGATATCTAAAAAATCAGATTTAGCCCATACTTCAGTAAAAAAACATCTTGAAAAGTTGATGGAGATAGGGATCATAGAGGAAAAGGAATTAGAGAGAGGGGAAAGGACCTATCCCATCTATAATAGTAGAGTTGACGATGAAAAATATAAGGAATATAGGAAGATCGACATCCAACATAGGTTGTATGAAAGTGGATTAGTCCAGTATATCGAGGAGAGATGTCATCCCGATTGTATCGTATTGTTCGGTTCTAGTGCTAGAGGAGAAGATGTTGGGGAGAGTGATATAGATCTATATGTTCAGGCTGATGAACATGAGGTGGATCTGTCTCCTTATGAAAAATCCTTAAATAGAAATATCCAACTTCATTTTCAGGAAGATTTGCGGGATTATCCAAAAGAATTGAGGAACAATATAGCGAACGGGATCGTTATGTATGGCTACCTAGAGGTGTATAGATGAGAGAGATAAGTCTAGACCCAGAGAAGGCAAGAGCTCTAAAGAAGATGAGTGAAAATATATTAGAAAGAGTAGAAGAAACTGATGAAGAGAAATTCCCCTCTCAGATTGTTTTTGATATCTGGATGATGGATCGCCAACTTGCAGTTGGATTACGAGAGAAAGATGTATGAGCGAATTCTAGAGAGGGGTAAACACCTAAAAACTTATTAAGAATCGGTCAATATTATTGACCGTGGTCATCATGATTGACCGAAATGAAGCCGGCATCCTCATACCGATACCTTTACCAAAGGAAAGGATATTCCGGAACCAGGCCATGGA
>CAZRWG010000165.1:0-3841 GCA_964603805.1 uncultured Thermoplasmata archaeon | reverse complement strand
TGAACAAATTACACCTTTCATTATACGTCTGTCGGATTCAAGAGTTCACGAAGCAAAACTCCGGGTTTCTTGAATCCCCATTTGAAGCGTTTCTTCCCACAAAGGGACATCTATTTAACTTTTTGGTTTCCCATTCGTGGTAACCCAACTCTTTCAGTGAGTTGGATTAAAGTCATTGTACAAAGATGTATTTAACCCTTTTCACACCAATATTTTTTCTGAAAGCCAAATTAAAGTAGAACCGATCTATCTTCTTTTCTTCCAAATAGTTAGCACGTTCCTATACTACCCCAAAAACTTTTTATTTGTCCATATTCTTCCCGCTTCGATGGCTAGAGAACAGCATTCTAATCTGAGGAAATTTATTTACTTGCTCATCGCCGTGATTATACCTATCATAGGTATCCTTGTCAATCATATCTATCGACCTGATCATATCCTAATCTCGATTTTTCTCATAGTATGGATAGGTTTTTTCGTTTTGGTTCTTGAGCCATTTGATACGGAAGATAGTGAAATAGTTGAACCCTAGATCAGTACTCAAGATCTTCATCATCGCCTCTGTAAAGGCTCAGTAAGGGTCTGATCATCACTTGTTCTGACATAAACCAAGGCCCATAAATACTTTTCAGATTTTACCTTGATTTACTTTTCTATCCTGAGATTTGATGAGATGATTAGATACTAGAAGAATTGAAGTAGATAGAGCCACTATGGGAATAGCTGGAAGGAAACCAAAAGTTGGCAGAATTCGATAATTATAGCAGATTACTAAGATAAGCCCAGTAACTATTGATAAAATACAGGCTTTAGAATCCACATCAAAATATAGCACCCCTAACGTTATCGGATAAAGGATGGCCAATCCAGTGAATGCCCATGTTACAATTGTAAATATGGTAGCCGGAGGTCTGTAGGCGAGTGCTAAACCTACCAAAGCGAGTACAATTACCATTACATGGCCCATCTTATAATCGAACTTTTCCCAACTCGGTCCTAAATTATGAAAAACATCTCGGGTGAACATAGAACTCAATGTTAACAATTGACTATCAGCAGTGGACATAAAAGCAGCGAATCCTCCACTCATTATCAAAGCTGACAGCCAGAGAGGTGAGTATCTTTCCAGCAAAAGAGGTAAAATACTGTCGGCATCGGTTGGACTCAAACCAGGTATAGCTCCCCGACCCATGACACCGATCATAACTGGAAATAAAAAGAGTATCGAAACTACTATAGGAAAAATAATCATAGATCTTTTGAGTGCTTTATCACTATCTGCCATAAAGAACCTTTGAAACAGTTGGGGAAACATGGGATTACAAAGAGACCACAGTAGAGTGTAACTAAACCATATTCTGACAGATACTGAACTTTCCCGGATGAATATATTCGGTTCTACGGTTTCAGCTTGTGCATGTGCTTCTGAGACACCACCGAGGCTACTAGCAACCACTAAGACCGCGATTAGTAAAAACGAGAAAACCATCAAACCCTGTAAGACATCGGTCCAAGCTATGCTCCTCATACCTCCAAGGAACACATAAATTATGATGAAGAAAGTAAGAAAGACCGCACCCCAAAAGTATGGGATCACACCATCTGTCAAAGTGGTTAAAACGTAGCCAGCACTCATCGGCTGGATTGCTAGATAAGGAAGTGTAAAGATCACCATGACGGTCAAAAATAAAATCCTCAGTAAGTAACTATCGGTCTCGCTTCCTATCAGTTCCGGAGGAGTGATATAGCCATTTTCGGCACCTAGCTTTCTTACTTTCCTTCCAATGATGTAAAAAGACAAAGCAAAGAATGAAGTACCGAATGCCATCAGACCATAGAATGAATAACCCATCTCGTAAGCGCTCCCAGAAAAGCCTAAAAATGTGAAAGCGCTAAAGTTAGTGGAAGCTAAAGTGAAAAAAAGAACGAAAGTTCCGATCTTCCTATCGGCAAGGAAATAATCTGTAACACTTTTTTTCGAAAATTTATACCCATATATACCTACAAATAAAGTTATCATAAGATATGTGGTAATTATGACCATGACCAAAGCGGTGGGACCTAACAATTTTGACCCCTCCAATATTTAGTCGAAAATAGATAGAAAAAAATCACAAGGATAAATTGCAAGATCACCAATCTCAAAATCCAAACAGGAAGAAAATTAAACAATAACTGTTCAGAACTCCAAGCCCAATAATCGATGGAGAATAGAAAAAGACCCCCGAATATCAGTAGCCAAACTATCCTGTTATCTTCAAGCCAGTGATCGAGATTCTCCTTCAAATAACCACCTCTCAGCTGTTTCCTGGCTTGGTCGGCTGGAAACAGGAAAACATTGCCTGCAACTTTATTAACCCGATTTCATATATATTTGTTTTCCTTTGCGTTTAACCCGTCAAACCGAAATTTGTTTTAATCTTTGTTTCATAGATTACCACATGACAGTAGAAGATAGAAGATTTGTTGTAGAAACGAAGAGCGGATTAGATATAAAAAATATAACTGAGAAGGGAGAAAAACTCGTACGAGAAAGCGGTATAAATGAAGGTACAGTGACTTTTTTCGTCGCTGGCTCCACTGCAGCCATAACCACTATAGAATACGAGTCCGGTTTGATATATGACATCTCAGAGGCTCTAGACAGACTATTTCCTAAAGACATATATTACAAACATCATGAAAAATGGCACGACGGTAACGGACACTCACATATCCGGGCTTCGTTTATCGGTCAGTCATTTACCGCGCCGATCACCGATGGAAAAATTGAACTGGGAACTTGGCAGCAGATCATCCTTTGTGATATGGATGTAAAAGCTAGGAATAGAGAAGTCATAGTTAAGATGATAGGAGAATAACCTTCAGTATTTTTTGGAGATCGAAGCAATCAAGGCTTCAAGTTGTATCCTTTCATCCGAGCCTTCAACCAATCTGAATTCGGTTTCTCCTATTCTATCAACGAGTTCCATTTTTTTTCTATTATCCATTGGGATATCGTATATTTCATCATGAATCTGTTTTATTATGTCTTCTCCAGAAAGCCCATTGTCTACGATGAGTTCGTCAAGCTTTTTCTTAGCCTCCATAAAGTCTCCATCAGCCGCTTTTTTAACCAGCTCTTTGATATCTTCTGGTCTAGCTATGTTGGCACTCTCTCTGACTATCTCTTCTGTTATCTCTGAAGTCGTAGATGCAGATATCTGAAGTAAGTTAGTGATCCTCCTTAAGTCTCCTCCTACTACACTGATCAGAAGCTCCTTAGCACCTTGAGAAACCTTTAAATCCTCCTCTTTAGCTATATGATCTATCCATTCATCTACATCTTCGTCGATAAGAGTTCTAAATCTGAAAACAGCGCATCTAGATTGTATTGGATCAATTATCTTTGATGAGTAATTACATGATAGTATAAATCGACAGTTATGCGAATATTTTTCCATGGTCCTTCGAAGGGCGGCCTGAGCTTCTGGAGTTAACGAGTCGGCCTCGTCCATGAAAATGATTTTGAACCCTATATCACTTACAGTGGTTGTTTTTGCGTACTCCTTTATCTTGTTCCTGATAACGTCTATGCCTCTTTCGTCAGATGCATTTAATTCAAAAAAGTTAGTTTTCCAATCTTCTCCATACATCTCTTTGGAAAGAGCTATAGCGGAGGTTGTTTTACCGGTGCCTGCAGGGCCGGCAAAAAGAAGGTGGGGCATACTTTCTTTTTCTACATAAGCTTTTAACCTTTCGACTACCTTTTGTTGACCGTAAACCCCTTCGAGTTTTTCTGGTCTGTATTTTTCTGTCCAAATCTCTCGCATCTTACCATGTACAGTAGATAGGACTTCGT
>CAZRWG010000164.1:0-3847 GCA_964603805.1 uncultured Thermoplasmata archaeon | reverse complement strand
GATGGTCACTAAGATTTTGATGGACGAACACGCCGGTGAGATTTCCGTCGGAAGACTGTTCGGTGGTAAGATAAAAGATGGGATGGAATTATATATCGACGATCAGCCCGGCACAAATAGGGTTCAGCAGGTTTCGCTGAGTGTAGGCGCCGATAGAATACCAGTGGATGAGATTAAAGCCGGTAATGTTGTCGCCGTAGGAGGTCTGAAAGATGCGATAGCTGGTTCAACTGTCACCTCAGTAGATGATGTGGTGCCTTTTGAAGAGATGAAGCACTTTTCTGAGCCTGTGGTCACTAAAGCTATCGAGGCTAAGAACACATCAGACTTACCAAAATTGATAGAGGTTCTCAGAAGTGTTGCAAAAGCTGATCCTTCAATCGATATAGAGATCGATCAGGAAACAGGAGAGCATTTGATATCAGGCATGGGTGAATTGCATTTAGAGATCACAGAGCATAGGATACAAGAGGAACATGGAGTTCCTATAATATCTTCAGAACCAATAGTTGTTTACAGAGAAGCTATCGAACACGAAGGTGGAACATTCATGGGCATTTCCCCTAACCGCCACAACAGATTCTATTTCGATGTAGAACCTCTAGAGGAGGAAGTTTTAAAAGCTATAGATGAAGGAGATATCTCGGTTCACGGTAAGATAAAAAATAAGACTGAACTAGCTAAAGATTTAAGAGAGTTGGGCATGGATAAAGATGAGACGAAGAACTTTGTAAACTTCACAGAAGATAACGTTCTTCTTAACATGACCAAAGGTATACAATATTTGAACGAGACTATGGAATTGATCGAACAGGGATTTGAGGAATTATGTGATGAAGGTCCATTAGCCCGAGAACCTTTAAAAGGCGTTAAAGTCAAGTTAGTTAACGCTAAACTGCACGAGGATACTATACATCGGGGTCCTGCGCAAGTTATACCTGCAGTAAAAGATGCTATCTCAGGAGCTTTATGCCAGGGAAGTAGAATTTTACTCGAACCGAAACAGAAGGTCTTTATCGATGTTCCGTCCGATCTCATGGGCAATGTCAACGTTGAGATCCAGCAGCGAAGAGGAGAAGTACTAGACATGAATCAGGAAGGAAGCGATTCTCATATTGTTGCCAAATGTCCGGTTTCAGAGATGTTTGGATTTTCTGGAGATATCAGAAGTGCTACAGGAGGAAAAGCACTCTGGTCCACGGAACATGCGGGCTTCGAAAAAGTTCCTGAGAAACTACAGCCGGAAATAGTCAGACAGATCAGAGAGAGAAAAGGCCTAAAACCGGAGCCGTTCGGCGAATCTCATTTCGAAGACTGAGGCTCGGGAAAACTTATTAATAAACCCCTTTTTCTATCCATTTCCATGGCAGTTAACGACCAGACAGAGAGTGGAAAAAATATATTGACCTTATTTTATGCCTTATTAGCAGCTTCAGGCTTAGCTTTTTATGTCTCGTGGTCATTTCTCCACGGCACTTGGACAGATATAGGAGTCTATGCAGTCTCAGTGGTTCTGATCGCATTTGGAATCGTAGGTTATATCCTTTATTCGATCGAAGAATAGGAAGAAGAAGTTTTAGATTTTAGTGTGTTTTACTTATATATACTAGAGTCTCGGCTTTCTCTTCACAGTTTATGCATTTTCCTCGAAATCTCTCTTTTTCATATGGAGTACCAAGTATGTCTCTTCCAGTAATATCTTCGATTTCCTTTCCACAACTTTTATTTTCACACCATCCCCCTCGATAGATCTTTTCCTCGTCAATTTCGGATAGATCTTCTATATCCTCTATCTTTTTCTTCAGTTCTTCTTCAGCTCTTTCATACATCTCTTTCTGCATAGTTTCAAAGGTATTTTCTATTTCCTGTATGATCTCGTCTTTATCAATGCTTCGTTTATTTCCAGTATCTCGTCTAACTAAAGTTACGGTCTCTTCTTCGATCTCATCGCTTCCTACGTCTAATCGGACTGGTATCCCTTTCAATTCAGCTTCGTAAAACTTACTTCCGGGTCTTTCTTCGCTATCGTCAATATCTGCTTCGATATCATTCTGCTCCAATTTTGCTTTGATATCTTGACAGTATTCAAGAACTGTTTCTTCATCCCCGTAAATTATAGGTATGATTCTGACTTGGAGGGGAGCTATCTCCGGCGGTAGAACCAATCCATTATCATCACCGTGGATGGCGGCTATTCCACCTACCAATCTTTCGGCCATCCCATAGGTTGTTTGATGAACGTGCTTATGATTTCCATCCTCGTCCTCGAAGGTGATGTCATAGGCTTCGGAGAAATTGGTCTTGTATTGATGGATTCCTGCCATCTGGAGGGTTCTGCCTGTAGGCATCAAAGCATCTGCACCGACAGTATACTCTGCTCCTGGGAACTTATCCCAATCTGTTCTAACCAAGGCGAGATACGGCATGCAGATCTTTTTGGAGAGTTCCTCCATTATTTCCAAATCTTCCTCAATCTGCGCCTCGGCACCTTCTTCAGTGGCATGACAAGTATGTGCTTCAAAGAAATGAAACTCTCGCATCCTCATGAAAGCCTTGGTCTGTTTTGTCTCATATCTAAATACGTTTACCATCTGATATATTTTGAGCGGTAGATCCGCATGTGAGCGAACCCATAAATCAAAGACGGGATACATAGCGGTCTCACTAGTCGGTCTGAGAAGAAGCGGTATGTCTAGTTCGTTACGTCCCGCTCTAGTAACCCAATAAACTTCCTCTTCAAAACCGGCGATGTGGTCAGCTTCTTTCTCGAACTCTTTTTCCGGTATCAAAAGTGGGAACTTTACTTCTTGGTGCCCTGTTCCGTTCACCAACCTTCTCGTCTCTTTATCGATATTCTGCATAAGTTTCCAGCCGTAAGGAGTCCATATATTCATTCCTTTGACAGGGTATCTCTTATCACAGAGTCCTGCTTCTTCTACGATCTCATTATACCATTGGTTGAAATCCTCATATTTTTTCTCGTTATCCTCGTCTTTTTTTCCCATATTACCACTTAATTCTGATCGCTAAAAGCGCTATTGATGAACTCTTTTTTAATATTTCTGTTCACAATCACGAGTATTTTTTACGTAGTTTTTTTATCTCCCTCTTTTCTTCTCTGTTGAGATATCTATTTATTTTAGGATATTGTTCCGCATGCCAAACAGGCCTATATTGAGTCATGATGTTCAATTTTGGGTCTTTTAGATTTGAATCTATCCATTCGAGCAGTGGTTTAGTGCAGCATTCAAGATGTCCCGGTAAAACCAAATGTCTGATGATCAGATCGCCTGTTTTTTCTGCGATCAAGTGGTTCCTTCGGAGAACGAAAGTATAATCTTCAACATCTGAAAGTTCTTTGGCACAATCGTCGTTTCCGTATTTAAAATCGGTCAGGTAGACATCCATCAGTTGACTTAAAAGCTTCATACATTTTTCGCTCAAATACATGTTACTGTTCCAGATTTGAGGGACAGATTTATTCATCTTCTTTAGAACTTCCATGATATAAGGTAAATTAGGTGTAGGATCACCGCCTACCCAGTTGACATTCTTTCCTCCGCTAGATTCTATTTTTTTTGCGAGCATTTCTGTTGGAATATCTCTACCTTGATTTAACTGGCTTATCTCGTAGTTCTGACAGAACACACATCCAAAATTACATCCTGCGAAAAAAACAGTATGTGAAGGCACTAATTCTCTCTCCTCCCCCATATGAAGAAACTCTGACGAGATCTTCGATTCTTTAACCTCACAATAACCGGTTTCTCCTTTTGTTCTGTTAACTTTACAACTTCTCTCACAAAGCTCACAGTTTTTGACCATCTCTTTCGCTAGTTGGATTTTC
>CAZRWG010000163.1:0-3848 GCA_964603805.1 uncultured Thermoplasmata archaeon | reverse complement strand
GGAGCTTAATCAAGCTATCGAGAATAGAGCAGAACTTCTTGAAAAAAATGATAAACTGATGAATCAGATAAAACAGGAAAAGAAAGAAAACGTTACGCCCCTTTCCTACATAATCGAAAGTATATCTAGGACAGGTTCTTATGCAACAGATATATCTGAGATCGGGATAAATTACATGATGTCGAAGTAAATATTTTATTCGAAAAGATTATTTTCCGATTGAAAAGCTCAAAATTATCTATGTAGGAAGTGATTTTGATAGAGAAAAATAGCGAAGCAATCAATGAGAGTTATGATGAAGAAGAAGTAGCTTTATCTTTAGCAAAGGTCGGAAAAGGGGCTATGATACTTTTCGTAGGTACAGCCTTAGGAATCCTCTTCAATTTCCTTTCTAGAATTTTAATCGCTCGTTTTTACACTCCAGCCGATTACGGTATGTTCAATCTTTTTCTTACGGTCCTCACTATATTTGCGACGATCGGTGCTCTAGGGCTGAGAAATGGAATCCAGAGAAATATAGCTTACTCTCTAGGTAAAGAAAACAAAGAAAAAGTAAGTTCAATTATTGGTGGAGGACTCTTTTTTGGGTTTTTAGGAGGTATAGCTAGCGGAGCTGTACTTTACTTTTTATCTCCTTATCTCGCCCCTTTATTTTCTGAAAACCCTGATTTTGTTTATTATCTTAGAATTGCGGCTCTATCTACTCCTTTTTTCGTTTTGATATATCTGCTAGTCTCAGTATTTAGAGGATTCCAGAGAACTAAAGAGCGGATATTATTCTTCAATCTTGGTAGGAATTCTTTATTTCTTATATTCATATCTATCATCGGCCTTTTAGCCCTGAGTTTCGAGAAGATTATCATCGGAGCCTTTTTTTCTTTGGTTTTGATATCCACTATGTTTTTGATATATTATATCCGAAAAGGTAAAAGAGAACTTGAGCTAACCAAAATATTCGACTTTAAAGGCGGGGTTGGAAGGGAATTGATAATTTTCTCACTACCTCTCATGTTGGTAGACATGATGTATGAGGTGATGGGATGGGCTGATACCATATTGATCGGATTCTTTTCAACTGAAGAAGCTGTCGGTTTCTACAACGCTGCTAGACCTATAGGTGCGTTCGTTTCCATAGGATTGACAGTTTCTCACTTCATATATTCACCTCTTGTTGCGGAACTATATGCACAAGAAAAATTTCGGGAGAACGAGATAATATTTAACGTTCTTACCAAGTGGGTCTGTGCCATGGCTTTTCCCATTGCTATGATCTTCATAATTTTCCCAGAAGCCGTTCTCGTGACATTCTTTGGAGGAGAGTATGTAGTGGCGGCGATACCTCTTCAGATAATCGCAGTGGTGTATTTTATCAATAATCTTATGGGACCTAATGGAGCCACTCTAACCGCCTATGGAAAGACTAAATTTTTGATGTATGCGACGTCTCTAGCAGCAGTGTTAAATATAATACTGAACATCTTGATGATTCCAAGGTTTGGTATTATAGGTGCCGCCTACGCAACTGGTGTATCTATAATAGGAGTGAATTTGATAAGAGTCTTTAAACTGAACAGCATAGCTAGTATTCATTCTCTCAAATCGAATACTTTAAAGCCTATTATATTGGGCGGTATAATCTCGATTTTGATAGGATTGATTCTCAGAATAACGATATCAATAGGTATATTAGATCTAGGTTTTATTTTCATACTGTTTTCATCCGTATTCTTCCTCTCTATGGTACTTACCAAAAGTATATCAAAAGAGGACATCAATCTCTTTCTCCTGGTAGAGAAAAAAACAGGAATAAAACTGAAGATAATAAAAGATATCTTGAGAAGATTTGTAGATTAGATTTTAAAACCTATCTTCGTAATCTAAATAGCGTTGCTGCTTCTTCACGGTCTGTTTTTAGCCGCTCATAATTTTTCAAACAGGATCTTTTTGTGATATGATTAATTATATCCTCTTTCGAAATTTCTTTGGATCCTAAATCAGATTTTTCATTAATAGATGAATCTAATCGGATGAACATCTCGTCCATTTCCAAGTCTTCGATCATCTCTAAAAAAAACGTATACCTTTCTTTTGACTTCAAGTATCTATCAACTAGATTTAAGCAAAGAACGGTGTCAAATTTCTCCTCTAATTGATGATCAATAACCCTTTTATCTAATAATATTTTAAATCTCATTTTGTATATTTTCGCTAATCTTTCGAGGAAATATTTGGAACGTTTATGGCTAAAAACACCGTATACTTCGTAGCCTTTTCTTTTGAATTCATGTAAAAAGAATCCATCGATAGTGGAAGTAATATCTAAAACCTTATTGGATCTAGAGTTCATATTTTTTTCTACAGTTTCAAGGATTGGCGAAGGATCAACTCGATTTGGTATAGTATCGAGGTCTAGATGAGGTATAGGATAGAATGTTTTCCCTTCTAGTTCCTCGTCTATGAACTCTTTCAGTTCTTCCCTAAAACTTTGCCATCTATTGTGTCTAACCAATATTCTTACAGGGATTTTATCTAAATTTAAAAGCTTAGCACAGGCGAATCTGTGTCTACCGTCGTTCAGTATAAATTCACCTTCTCTACCTATATTTACAGTTATCTCGCTATTGACCTCCTGTCTCCTTCTAAAAAAACCATCTATAGGTCTCTTTTGGGCTAGCTCACCTTGAGTCTTATAACCTTCTTCCTTCATACTCTGATACAATTTTTTGTAAAGTTCTCCTCTTTTTTGAGCTCTTTCATTTATGCTTTTTTCTTTATGGTTTCTACCTCTTTCTTCTCGTTCGAATTTGGTTTTTAACAGTACAAAGTATTCTGTATCCTCCCATTTTTTGTCTCCGACCAAAAAAGATCGAAGTGAATAGTAAATAGGGTGGTTCTCAAAATCATTTTCAGTGAGATCCCAGTCACCATCTAAAACTTTACCAGAACATCTCCATATATCAAAATATTCATCCCGACGCATGTATTTTTTGATGCAATTAGGATCAATCTCTATAACTTTATAGGGATCTAAATCAAATCTTTTATTTAGATACACATTCTTAAACTTATTCCATCTCATCCTAAATGTCCGTTGATATCGTTTTAACAGATCCATGGTTCCTGTTACGAAATCGAGAATCTTTAGCATATACAAAATATCCTTAATTTTATTTTTGATCCGTACAGTATCTATGGTTCCTGCCATATCCTCACCGATATTAAGTTCCTCATATATATACGCTGGTCGTAATCAAGTTCTCATTTCAAATCAAGTATTTAACTTCTCTAACATCTCATCCCACAATTCCACAACATTTTCAAAACTAAAATCATTTTTTATCTTCATTAAGGCACATTCTGATACCTCCTCTAGGTCGTCACGTTCCAAACATCTTTTTGCATCTTTAGCGAGGCTCTCAGGAGAACGGTCTTCAATCAAAAAGCCGTTCATTTCATCCTCTATTATATCTGGGATCGCACCAACTGGGGAAGCTAAAACAGGTGTACCGCAAGCCATCGCCTCTAACATCACATTCGGCAGACCTTCAGTCAGAGAAGGCATAATCAGCAATTTCATTTCGTTCAAATGTTTCGGTATCTTCTCATGTTGAACCCATGAGATGAATTCAATTTTTCCCTCCAAATCTCTTTCTTTTACAAATTTAACAGCTTCATCTTTTAATTTACCTTCACCTATGATCACAATTTTGAAATCTTTTTTAAAAGACAAAATTTGAGGAATAGCTTTCATAAATTCTTTGAACCCTTTTTCTTCACTCAGTCTTCCTATGAAACCGATGACATTTGGTCTTTCGTCTAAATCTCTTCTTTTTTCAAAAATCTCAAAA
>CAZRWG010000162.1:0-3858 GCA_964603805.1 uncultured Thermoplasmata archaeon | reverse complement strand
CCGCAGGTCAGGACAGATCCTATATTTTCTTTATCTATCACTTCAACTGCAAGCTCCGTCACCAATCCTTCTTTTCCCGCGCTGCCGTCATCAGTAGCTATTTTCATATCAGTTAGGCGGGAAAATTCCTCCCTAAACAACAGTTCTCTTTCAGTTTCAGCACCCACACAACTTATCACGTGTTTCCCCGATCTTTCAGCTTCAAAAACTGCTTCTATTAACGAAGCTCCACCACATCCGCCTGTGACCACCAGTATAGGGTCATCCTCAAGGGAATAGGAATTACCGAATGGTCCTCTAATTCCAATTTTATCTCCAACTTCCATCTGATGAAGTGTTCGGGTGGCTTCACCTCTTTTTTTCACGGTTATGAAATCTAACTCTTTTTTGGAGATGGCCATAGGTACCTCGTCTAATCTAGGTATCCAGATCATCACGAATTGACCTGGCTGAAAACTTTTTTCCCAATCGAAAAATAGACTTTTCACCGTTGGGGTCTTCTCTTCCAACCTTTCGATCTCGACTATATCTAATTCGCTCATCGATGGTAGATGCGACTTATACTTTTAGATATTTCGGTGGGACCTTCAACCAAAGAGCAGATACAGTACTGCTGCGATCCCTACGGAGATCGCTAGCATCGGCAACATCAGCTTCAAAAATTTAGCCATGTTACCGTCGTAATATTCTAAGGAAATGCTTATACAGGGATGCACAGGAGTTATTATGTAGCCGGCAAATATGGAAACGTACATCGCCTGGAATGCGAAAAGTGAGAAAGAACCAACGGTTGAGAGATACACAGGTGCTATTATCATCGAGGGTAGCATGATTCTACCTGTGCCAAAACCAAGAAGGAATCCGAATCCTACAAGGAGAGCCGTGCCTGGAACAGCTAAATCAGCTATCATGGCTCCAACTCCCGACGAGCGGAATATGTTGAAGAAAAAGTAAAGAGCTAGTATCAACACCATAAAATTCCAAGGTTCCATCTCTTTTGCAGCTTTCTTTAGGATATTCTTACGTGAATCTTTTATGAGATATGTCGCCAATAGGAAGCTCAAACCTACAGCTATAAGGACAAAAAGGTTCTCTAGACGTGCTTCGATTCCGATTCCATAGTCTAGTCCAGCCCAGACTACTGGTGCGGTTAAAAGCACCGCCATAGGGGGCATAAGAGCCCGGATGTCCATTTCAGAGTCGTACTTCATCTCGCCGTCGGCTTTCCTCAACAAAAAGACGTAACCTAATATTATGGTAAAAAGAAAGAAGGGCACCTGGAAAAGTACGATATTGAAGATAGGTAATTCGGTGGCCTCTGAAGCCACGATAAGAGCGTAGGATATCGGATAGATGAAGTATATGATATGTCTGAACCAAACGTTTATTCCCGCTTTTATGTGGCCTGGCAGGCCTTCTCCGGCTTTATCGATCAAAGGGGCGGAAAATAAAGCTCCTCCAGGTATTGGTAAAAGACCTATGAAAGCAGGCGTTGAGCCTAAAAAAGGGCGTTTACCGATGCGGAGATTGTTGATTATGTCTTCTAGGCGTCCACTAACTTGTAAAATCCCTCCAATCATCGGGATCATGCCCAAAGCGAATATCAAAAAGATGGTATTGGGAGTGGTGATAGTAATATAAAACTGTTCGACTATCTCTATTGGGGCAAGTGTAAACGCTCCTAATATGATACTTCCTCCTAAAAGTGAGAGTGTGAGGTTGTAATTAGCGCCGATTACTATTACCACCATCGCCAATAGAAAACCGATCCACTGAACTGTCATGGAAAAGATGGAATATAAACTAAGCTTTAAGGTTTTTCCTTTGTCAACAACTTTTATAAGTTTCTATGAAATCTTTTTTGAACGATTCGTATCGGTTCTCACTGATTGCTTTTCTGCACTCCTCCATCAGATCCATCATGAACTTCACGTTATGGAGAGAAGCTAGTCTCATCCAGCTCAGTTCGTCGGCTTTGCAGAGATGATGTATATAAGCCCTGCTATAGTTTCTACAGGTCGGGCAGTCACAATCTAGACCCAATGGAATTTGCTGCTCTCCGAATTTTCTCTTGTCTATCCTGATGTTTCCCTTTTTGGTGAAAATAGTTCGATGTCTAGCATTTCTCGTTGGGTATGCGCTATCAAAGATATCGACACCTATCTCGACACATTCCAAGATATCTATAGGAGAACCAAGGCCCATGAAGTACCTAGGTTTACTTTTCGGAAAGACACTAGTAGATATCTTCGTATTCTCGTACATGAGTTCGGTGGGCTCTCCTATGGATAAACCTCCTATTGCGTTACCTTCAAAATTTAGATTTACGATGTCTTTACAGCTCTTCTCTCTCAATTCAGGAATGGTTCCGCCTTGAGAGATGCCAAAGATGTTCTCTCCTTGCTTTCTACAACGTTCGGCCCATTCTTTGGTCCTTATCACTGATTTCTCCAATTCTCCTCTATCTGCGGGATAAGGAGGACAATAATCTAAACACATCGCAATATTGGATCCGATACGCTTCTGTAATTCGATACATTTTTCTGGTGTGATCTCATAGGTTTTACTATCCTGATCGGAATCAAATGTCACTCCTTTGGATGTTACTTTCTGATCAAAGTCGCTACGAATCATCTGAAATCCGCCGCTGTCTGTAAATATAAGTCCATCCCAGTTCATGAACTTATGCAAACCGCCGGCATCCTCTATCTTATCAATACCAGGTTTGAGTAAAAGATGATACATGTTGGATATCAAGGCTTGAACTCCGAGTTCTTCAAGATCCTCCGAGATTAGAGTTTTTACAGTACCTTTTGTAGCTACTGGCATGAACATCGGTGTCTCTATTCTCTTATCATCAACAGTCATCGAAGCATGTCTTGCCTCTCCATCAGTGTGCAAGATTTTAAAATCGAACATCATTGCCCCTCTATCAACATTGAATCTCCAAAGCTGTAAAATCTGTAGTCTTTCTCTACAGCCTCTTCATAAGCATTTAAAATACGTTCCCTGCCAGCAAAAGCACTTACCAACATGATCAAAGTCGATTTTGGAAGGTGAAAATTGGTCAATAGTAAATCCATACCAGACTGGAATTCGTAGCCAGGATATATGTAAAGATCGGTCCATCCTTTTTCAGGCTTAACTATTCCGTTTCTAGAGGCTGTTTCTACCGCCCGAACAGTTGTCGTTCCAACTAGGATAACTCTTCTTCCTTCCTGATTAGCCTTCGTGATAGCCTCAGCAGTGCTTTTATTGATTTCATAAAATTCCTCATCCATAATGTGTTCCTCGATTTCTTCTTCCTTCACTGGTAAGAATGTACCTGGTCCAACATGAAGCGTGATATCATATATTTCTACTCCTTTTTCCTCGATCTCTTCTAGTAGTTCTTCTGTAAAATGAAAACCAGCTGTCGGCGCAGCTACTGAGCCTTTTCTCTCTGCATACACTGTTTGATATTGTTCTGGGGATTCTAATTCTTCTTTGATGTAAGGCGGTGTAGGCATATCTCCTTGATTTTCTATCAGTTCATAGGCTTCTTCATCACTGCACTCTATAACGAATCTTCCTCCTCTTTTGCTTTCTATTATCTCATATTCTGTTCCATCTAGTACTATTTCACGGCTTTCTTTTATATTACTTCCTTTGATTAGACATTCCCATCCCTCATTTACAGGTCTGCTGAATAAAACCTCTATCTTACCTCCAGTGTCTTTTTTTCCTTCAAGTCTAGCAGGGATCACCTTAGATTTGTTTTTTACGAGTACATCCCCCTCTCGAAAAAATTTAGTTATATCCCGAAATTGAAGATGTTCCTTCTCATCTTTTCCAAGATAGAAAAGTCTCGATTCGTCT
>CAZRWG010000161.1:0-3879 GCA_964603805.1 uncultured Thermoplasmata archaeon | reverse complement strand
CTTCATCCTCACAACTTTTATTAATCGGCTTTCCTTATCAAAATTAAATGAGATTTAGAAGAGGTCCTAGAAAAGCTAGCAAAATCCAGAAGAAAAATCTTATAGAGAACGCAAAAAAGTTAGCAGAGAACCCGATGAAGGCCGTACCTGAATGTCAGGATAGCTGTCTTTTTTGCAAGTTTGGTAGAGCTAAAAGAAAGATCAAAAAGATAAAAAAATATGCAAATAATGAAAGAAAGCTCGAAAAGTACGCTAAACGAGGACCAGACCTGTCTCAAGCTGTGGCGGGAACGATACTTTTTGGCATACAAGAGGAAGCAAAAAAGATAACCACTGCTAAATCTCCCGAAGGGGAGATAGCTTATGCGAAGATAGGTGGAGCTACCAAAAAAAGATTAGTAGGTATACAGCATTTTGACGATCCAAAGAAAAGATTGCTAGCTTTTAGCAAAGAAGCAGAGAAAGGATATTATTTTTATTCTCTTGAGGACAAAGTGGTTTGTACGGGGAAAAAACCTGATCCACCTAAAAGATTTGTTAAGACTGTTATAGAAAAAATACCTTACAATATATCAAAAAAAGAAGGGGATTATACTTGTGGGCACACTAAAAGAGATAAAAGTAGATTGAATTTGCGCTGGAAAAGCGCTGATAAAACTTTTTCTATATGTGAGGATTGTGCTAAAGATTCAACTAATCTATTTAAGGTAATAACAGGAAGGATGCTCTCTCCCGATAATTCAAAATCATTCTCTTTATCTGCTAGTCTTGGATTGGAATGTAAAGGTGATTGTGAGAGTTGTGAATTGACAAGAAAAATACCAGTCTCTGAAGATTTAACTGATAAATATTTCAAAAATCTTTCAGATAAAAAGCTTATAGATCGTTATTCAGAGGAAGCTAGGTCTGTTTTGAAAAATGAAAAAGAAATCTTCATCATAGGCGATACTTGTTATGGGAAGGATAAAAAAGAATTTTTGAAGAACATCCTCCATGAGTCATGGGAAAGACCTGCTTTGGTAGAATTGATAAAGAGAACGAATGGAGCGGTCTTAGATGAAGGGACAGTCAATGAGTTCTTGGAGCTTTATTGGGATGAATATAAAAGTGATGTGATGAGAGCTATTTTTGATGATGATCAATCGATAGAGGAAGTGCTTTCAAAAAATGTACGTCCGAGAGAAAAGCTCAGGGAACTTAAAGAAATCAAAAAGAAAAAAGAAGAGATGGATACTTTACCTGAATTTAAAAAATTACCACCTGAAGCTGAATTTGCAGATTCTATCGCCAGGACTTACAAGGTAAAAGGTCAGGGAGAGGCTATAAACGAAATAGAAAATCACAACCTTTCAGACACCCGTCTCAAGTCCATCGCCTATGGTTTTTATATCGTATTTGGTAAAGGAGACTCGAAAAGATGGAAATACGAAGACTCCGAAGTAGAATCCGGCGAATTCTTAGCGGATCACATCGAAGAATTGATTCGATCGGATGGCGAGGATTACGCAGAAAATCTACAAGATGTAGTTAAAATGAGCGGATCTACTAATGCCGTCGTTTTGAAGGACGGAAAGAGGATGAGATAATCATGATCCAGTGTAAATTAAAGCTAGTTTATGATGATAAAAAAACAGCTTCTGTTATAGGAAAATCAATAGAGCCTGACAATGAAGGTTATGTTGAGATGGCCATTAAGGACTCAACTATAATTTGCAGGATCGAGTCAAAAGGTCCATTGCAGCTATTACAGACGGTCGATGATCTGTTGAATTGTGTAACTATCGCGGAAGAAACTCATAACGTAGAATAAAAAAAGTTCAAAAACTCAATTATTACCTCGATTCATATATCGAACTATATAACCAGCTATTTTATTCCTCATCGTATTGGAATCCACATTCGTGAGTTCCTCTACCTTATCCTTATTATGTTCATAATCATCTTTTTTGAACTGTTCAGGATACCTTTCGACTAACTCGATTGCTACTCGTTTTATGTAGGTTGGCCTTATATTTCCCATATTGATTCCTCGTGGATTCGCCCATCCGATTTAACTACCCCAATATAAAACTTGTCCTTCAGAAAAATGAGAAAATAAGGGTTTTTAAGTTCAAATTACCTTAGACATAGTCTCTTTCATCCGCTCTATGCCTTTCTCAATCTCCTCTAATGAACTGGCATAGGAGAGACGGAGGTATCCTTCACCCTGACTACCAAAAGCGGTTCCTGGAAGTAAACAAACTTCCGCTTCTTCAAGCATGTGATCCGCAAGCTCTTCACTTTTCATCCCTGTATCCCTTATATTTGGAAATACGTAGAAAGCTCCTTTTGGATAGATGCAGCTAAAACCAGGAACTTCATTCAAGCCGGATACAATAGCTTCTCTTCTTTCAGCAAAATGGCCCATTATCATGTTAACGAAATCTTGAGAATTTCTAAGAGCTTCGACTCCTCCTTTTTGAACAAAAGAAGTCGTGCATGAAACTGCATCTGCTAAAAGAAGGTCCATTTTATGGATTATCTCCTCAGGAGCCACTGCATAACCTAACCTCCAACCTGTCATCGAATAAGCTTTGGAGAATCCATCGATGAGGATAGTTCTTTCACGACATTCATCTAGATAGGCCGGAGAGTGGTGATCTAGGCCTTCATAAAGCATCTTGCTGTAAATCTCGTCAGAAACCACGTAGATATCATTCTCTTCAGCTATCTCTGCGATAGCTTTGACGTCCTTTTCTGTTAGGACAGATCCGGTCGGATTTTGAGGACTATTGAGCAGGATAAGTTCCGTATCTTCGGTAACTCTTTCTTTTATCTGCTCAGGAGTCATCCTGAATTCGTCTTCCTCATGAAGCGGTATTTGGACCTTTTTAGCACCCATATATCCGATCATCGAATCGTATGTGAAATAGAAGGGATTTTGATAAATCACCTCGTCACCTTTTTGGATAGTAGAAAGTAATCCAAAAAATAGTCCCGGTTTAGCACCTGGTAAGACGATTATCTGTTCTTCTTTAGGCCGAAAACCTCTCGTTTCCTCAATATCATCTTGAATAGCTTCTTTGAGTTCAGGAATTCCGGTCGTAGGTACGTAATCAGTGAATCCCTCATCCAATGCTTGTTTAGCAGCTTCTTTAACGTTCTCTGGTGTGTCAAAATCAGGTTGACCGATCTCGAATCTGACCACGTCTTTTCCTTCTCTTTCCATCCTGTTAGCTTTAGTCAAGAATTTGATCGGCGGCTCTCCTCTCAGCATGGAGAAATCGCCGGCCAGACCTTTAATCATGAATGTCACCTAAGCTTAGGGCTGAGGTATGCAAAGATCTTTAGCTCCATGCTCTGAAAGTTTTAGATCGGGATATCCGTCCTGGATAATATCGTGTATTATCTCCGCGTGTTTAACTTTCTCCTTAGCAAGGAATTGAAGGAACTCCGGATCGGTCCAGGGCTTGTACATGCCGCCTGTCGCCGCTAGACCCTCACCAGGCTCTATCTTGAAATAACAGGGAGAAGCGACACGTGCCATCTCAGGTCCTTCATAGAATCTATTAAATCCACCCATAGATTCGGCTAGCTCAATGTGGATATCTATTGGGATATCTATAGCTTTTCTTATAGATGCGAACATGGGTATGCTTATATCACCTAAGGGGTTGAACGTACCGGCTCCAAGGTCTTCTAGTAACTTCCCTCCAGCTGCGTTCGCATGTCCCGCGTAGATAGACACCTTGAACGTGATGTCTTCCGGAATCAATCCTTTCTTCTTGAGTTCATTTGCTAACCAGAGCATACCTTCATCAGTCACCAAAAAGCCTCTAAACCCGAAGTCTATACATCTCTTTATGTCTTTGAACGCTCTCACGAGATTGTCAGAGCCTC
>CAZRWG010000160.1:0-3899 GCA_964603805.1 uncultured Thermoplasmata archaeon | reverse complement strand
CCTTTTAAATGGATCTCGAACATGACAGAAAAAAGGAGAATGCTCTATGAAAAAAATAGGTGTAGTCGTAGGAACGAGGCCAGAAATAATCAAGATGAGTCCCGTAATCCGGGAATTGGAAAGAAAAGGTATAGAGCACGAGATTATACACACAGAACAACATTATGACGAAGAGGTTTCAGGGATATTCTTCAACGAATTGGAGATAGATAAACCAGATAGATATCTTGACGTTGGTTCTGGCTCACAAGCCGAACAAACTGGTAACGCCTTGATGGAACTTGAAAAGGCTTTTGAAGAATTGGATATAGAAACTGTTCTAGTTCAAGGAGACACCAATACCGTATTAGCCGGGGCGTTAGCCGGTATAAAGATGGGATTAGACGTAGGACACATCGAGGCCGGTTTGAGAAGCTATGATTACCGGATGCCGGAGGAATATAATAGAAGGTTGACCGATCATGCCTCGAATCTGCTTTTTGCACCTACTGAGGAGAACAGAAAGATCTTGGAAGATGAGAACGTTTGGGGCGAGATATTCGTTACGGGCAACACTGTGATCGATGCGTGTGTCCAAAATTTGAAGATAGCTGAGAAGAAGGCTCAAATAGATTTTGAATTACCGGAAAAGTTCGTACTTGTAACTGCTCACAGAGCTGAAAATGTTGATGATCCTGATGTTTTGGAAAATTATGTAGGTGTATTTGAAGAATTGGAACATCCAGTAGTGTATCCTATCCATCCAAGGGCAGAGAAGATGTTCAAAGAATTTGGGATGTTTGAAACGTTAGAGGAGAACGATGAAGTATATCTAGTTCCTCCACAAGGTTATCTGGAATTTCTTGTGTTGATGAAAAGATGTGAGTTTATCTTGACTGATTCAGGAGGGATACAGGAAGAAGCCACCGCACCAGGTATAAGGAAAAAAGTTTTCGTTCTTAGAAAGTCTACAGAGAGACCTGAGGCAGTAGAGGCTGGATATTGTGAAGTAGTAGGCATAGAGAAGGAGGATATATTGGAAGCGATAGAGGACTTTGGTAAAGAGGAATGGGACCCTGATCCGTCTCCTTACGGCGATGGTAAAGCTGCTAGGAGGATCGTGGAGATTTTAGAGGAGAGGTCTTAGGTTTTTGATGGGCTGTTTCAATTAAAAAGTAGAAAAGTTTTAAAGTATATATTTAAATTGGTTGTTCGAATGGTTAAGAAAAAAATCGTCAATCTGCTGATCATTATAGTCGTCCTATCATCCTTGTTGGTATTCAATCCTGTTTTAGGAAGTCATGAAAATCCGGATGAGATTGACGAAGATATCGGACCTCTGATCAGTACCTTGGAGAGGACTAAAGAGGATATCGAGAGTTCTTTGGATGAATCTCTGGAGGTGAATTATACTATTGACGAGGAAGTTTTTTCTGATAGCTATGAGTTGAAATATTTGAACAGGTCTAGAGAGTTAGCTGAGATAGTGGAAGAAGAATTTTCTAGTCCTGATTCAGTTTTAGGTGAAATCAGAGGAGAGATAGGTAGCTCTGAACATTTGGAGGCGCACTTCGTACCTTTACTATACATCTCAGAAAATCTCACCGGATATGTAGAGAGGCATGAATACTTGATATCGAATTTGAGTGTGGCGGTTGAATTGGTACAGGAAGACGAAGATCCTGGTGATTACGTCGCGAACTCGATGGATCATCTGAGTCGGATGAAAACCGTCTTGTCTTTTATGGAGAGAAATATAGGGGAGTTAGATTCTGAAGCTTTTGATTTAGATGGTTTAGAAAATTTGATAGAAGAAAATTTTGAACTTTTAGGTGAATATGAAGGATATATTGAAGATTTGAAGGAAGAGGCTAGACCGACTAATCTGTCCATCTTTGGACCTTCGAGAGGTCATCCTGGAAGTGAAGTGGTTATCCACGGATATTTCTTGGATGAAGGAAGAAGAGTATCGAACATTTCCATATCTTTATTCAAAGACGGAGAAAAGGTAGATTCAAATTCGACTTCAGACGGATATTATGAATTTTTGTATAAAATCGATTGGAGTCAGGACCTAGGTGAAGTGGTATTTTCGACCGAGGTTGAGGGTATAAGTTCTAGGAATCTGAGTGTTGATGTTATCCGTTATCCTTCTGAGATCGAATTGGAGACGGAGAAAGACGCATATTATAACGAGAGCGTAAAGGTATCGGGGAGATTCGTAACTGAAGCAGAAGTAGATCTTTCGCGGGTAGAATTAGAAGCTACGTTATCGAGAAAGGTCAATCTATTTGTGAATGGTTCCTTTGAGTTGGAATACGACTCTAGAGAATTTAGATGGGGTACGAATGAAATAGTTATAGAATATTCTGGGAATAGAACGATATCTGAAAGTTCAGAAAATATAACCATCGAGGTCAGTATTCCGACTGAGATCCAATTTTTCGAATATTCTAAGGAATTGGAGGAAGGTGCAGTTGATGAATTTTATTTGGAAGGTCGATTGATCAACGTATCTTCTGGTCAAGGTTTAGAAGGCCAGAACCTTACGGTATTTTTGGACGGAGAACCTGTAGGGAGAATAAAAACAGGAGAAGATGGAGATTTTTCCTTTTCTCTTGAAGAGCACGATTTAGAGGTAGGACGTCATACTTTGAGCGTTTCGTTTGAAGGGCCGGAAAGATATAGGAACGTAGATTCAGAGGACATCGTGATCGAAGTGAAAGAGAGGACTCTGTTTTTTAGAAGTTCTATTCTTTTTTTAGCGATGATCTTGTTTTTACTTTCAGTGATCTTCGTTAGGTTTTACTACGTTAGGAAGGAAGAAAAAGAAGAGAGATCAGGGGTTGATGAATTTGATCCGGCTATTTCAAGGGAAACTTCTATACCTGCTGCCACTTCGAGAGAGGAAGTTCCAAACGCCTACAGAGAGCTTTTGGAAACATTACGGGATTCTGGTATGATCAGTATCTCTAGAGGGAAGACCCATCGTGAAATTGCTGAGGAGATGAACTCCCACCCTAGATTTCAGCAGATGGGAGAGGACATAAAGAGAGTTACGGGTATGTTTGAAAAGTCACTTTTTACCGAGAGATCGATACGAAGTGAAGAACTGAAAAATTTCAACTCCTCACTCTCTAGATTATCTAAGGAGTGGTCGACATGAGAGAGGGCATGAACAGGATAACTGTGTACATAATAGTGACGGCGATATTTTTCTTGTTATTGTTCCTTTCTGTTTCTGCACCGATGGTGGTCAATGATAGTGATTTCAGCATATATAATACAGGATGGAACGGCTGCAGTGATCTCGCTGTTAAAACTCGAGAGATGGGATCCTTTACTCCAAACATAGAACTCGCGGAAGGAAAGAGGACTGAAGTGACTCAAAGAGATCTGACGGAATATGAAGTAGAGGCTGAGAAGACCAGCATGATCATCATGGGTCCTAGTCAGGAATTCAGTGAAGAAAGTATTGAATATGTGGATGAATTTCTTAGAGATGGTGGAAAATTATTGTTGGCGGACGATTTCGGAAGTGGTAATACACTTTTAGATGGTCTAGAGACAGATTCTTCTTTTCATTCCACTCCTCTGTTAGACTTCGCTTATGAGAAAAAACCAGAGTTAGGAGTTGTCTACAATTTTGAGGATCATGTTTTAACGGAAAACGTTTCTCAGGTGATGCTTAATTCGCCTACGGCTATAGATAAAAGCGAGGGTGCTTCAACTCTAATGAGAAGTTCGGAAGCTTCTTGGCTTGATAGGAACGAAAATAGGATGAAAGACGAAGACGAGACATTCGATGAGTATCCGTTGATGACCGTAGAAGATTACGGTGACGGAGAACTGATCTTGGTGTCCGATCCCAGCATATTCATAAATTCGATGCAGGAGAGAAAGGATAATTCGGTATTGAG
>CAZRWG010000159.1:0-3911 GCA_964603805.1 uncultured Thermoplasmata archaeon | reverse complement strand
TACTTCGATGGCTGTACCTCACGTTTCAGGTCTTGTAGGATTACTAGCTTCATACAACACATCTTATGATTACAACAATTTGAAGAACACAATCCTTTCTTCGGCAGATACATTTACACACTTAGAGAATCGAACTTTAGTCGGTGGTCGCATAAACGCTTCCGCTTCTTTAAGACAAGTTCCCGATCCGGATGATATCAATTTCTGGGTCCATCTTCCTTATTCTACTACTCAATGGGGTGAAAGAACAAGCATAACGATTTCGCTCAATGATGGTGTAAATCCTATACATGGAGCGGACGTGAGAGTGGAATTTAGTACGGATGAAAGTCCTGTTTATCTGGAAGATGACGGCAGAGGAAGAGATCAAGTAGCGGGTGATGGGTATTATACTGGTGAATGGAGACCTAGGAACAGAGGGCAAGTGGAATTAGAGATAACGGTCGAATTGGAAGAGATGGATGAAAAGATGACTAGAACCGTTAGCGTTTATGTAAGGACGGTTCATCCAGAATCTGCTCAGAGGGTCGCGGGAGATGCTTTTGATTTGATAAGAGCTATCTTGAGAGCTTTGATTGATGGTCTTAGAAATATCTTTGCACAAATGGATTTTTCATTCGAAGCTACTTATCACAGCGAAGTTAAATCAAGTATCGATGGTCTTTACTTTCCATCTCCCCGATAAGAAGTAGATAGACGAGAGTCCAGCACCGATTATGTTGCTGGCAGCCATACCGTACCAGATTCCTACTACTCCTATATCGAATCCGATATTCAAAACCACAACTCCTAGATTAATAGCAGACAATGCAAGGAGTGCGGAAAGGAACAAGCGTAAGCCCCAAATCCTGAACAGTGTCAAGAAAAGAACAGGGATTGTGTGTCCCGTACCTTTGAAAGTCGAATCAAATATCCTATATATCCCGAAGAATGGGATGGACATGGAAAATATAGCGAGATATCTAGCACCTTCGGCGATCACATCAGGATCATCGATGAAGAAACGTATTATATGTTCTCTTAGACCAACCATGAAGAGACCGGCGGTTATCAATATCAGGAAAGAGACGAGTATCGCTTTTTTCACTATTGTTTCGCCTCTTGCAGTTTGATCCGCCCCTATGTTTTGACCGACCATGGTCATCGTTGCACCTGCAAAACCCCATATACCGATGGTCATAACATGGATGACTCTTCTACCTATACCGTATGCGGCGACAGGAGCTTCTCCAAAATAGGCTACTAGAGCGAATAGAAAAACGAATCCAACAGCACTTTCAGCCCTAGCTACTGTTGCCGGTGCACCTATTCTGACGATCTTTTTTATCCATCTTAATTTCAACATCATGCTTTTTACGCTCATCTTTATTCCGACCCTGCCGCTGAAGAGCAGATATATCCCTATGAGTGCCGCTGTAGACCTTGCCAACGCGGTTGCTATAGCCGCACCTGTTACTCCGAGAGCCGGGAAGAAACCCCACCCAAATATCAGGAAAGGGTCTAGTACAATATTAACTAGGACCAATGAAGCTCTGATAAGCATGGGAGTCACCATATCTCCTATACCTCTCAACAAAAATCTGAAAGCTATGTATGCGAAAACAAAAGGCATACTTAGGCTAACGATCTGTAGATAAGGCACAGCATGCTCAAATGTAGTTTCGGGGGTTCCCAATAGTCTTAAGATAATAGGAGCGGCGAAGAAACCTATCAGAGCTGTAATAACACCGATTATCATCAAGAATCCAAAAACCTGTCCAGCAGCCTCTTGAGCTTTGTCCGATCCTCCGGCTCCTGTGTGTTGAGAGACTAATGAAACGCCTGCAGTAGATAATCCCATCCCTAGAGATAGAAAAGTGAATAGGACCGGCCATGCTGCCGTTGGCGCTCCAACTTCCGCAGCACCTAATTTTCCAAGCCAATAAGTGTCTACGATGTTGAATCCTGTGTGTAGAGCACTAGAGATCATCACAGGTAGAGCTAAGATAAGGATCGTTTTCACTATCGGTCCGTTCAATATCTCATCTCTTCTATCGTCTGCGTCTTTAACGAAGATATCTTTTATGCGATAGTATTCGTCGCTGAGTGCTGATAACGATAGGTCCATCTTTGGTTACCGTTTTCGTCTCGATACAAATACACCTTTAAAAACTTTTTTAGTTTCTAAAGAAACTAGTCATGAACTCATCTGTTGATAAAATCTGGATCTTTATCTCCTAGATATTTCTCTGGTAGACTCCAAGCTGTAATAGCCGATATCAAGAAGAATACCATCGCAAATATGATCGTGTAATTGTAGATGCCGGTAAAATCGTATATGCTGCCTCCGAGATAGCTTCCCAGGAACGGGCCTAAACTCATCGACCAGAGAGTGACGAATCCCCATATATGACCCATGTTCCTTTTACCGAAAACTGAGCCGATATATCCTGCCGCTCCGCCGGGTTCAATCGCCCAGTATATGGCAAAAGAAAGTGTAGCGATGATACCCGCGATTATCGTTCTAGATGTAGCGATCATCAGAAAACAAGCTATCACACCAATGATAGGGGCCAAAATCAAATTTATCTTTCTTCCATGCGGTTCGTTCTTAGATTTTGAGACTATTATATCCTGGAGTTTTCCCATCAGTGGCATGGTTACGAGTCCAAAGCCGCCTATCAAGATGTAAAGGTTGGTAGCTGTACTTAACGAGAGTCCGGTACCTTCCTGCCAGTAATGTACAGCTTGTGTCCATATGGTGAATTCAGCCATCATGGAGGTAAGAAATGCGATAGTTATCCCAACGGCGGACCAGTCTTTGAAAGCTTTCAGAGTCGGCCAGAAAATCTGATTTTCTTCAGAATGTATCCCATCGAATATCTTCATCCCGTATCTTTCCGGTTCTCTTTTGGAGATCAATGCAGCGGTTAACATAAGCAGGAAAACTACAACACCGAGGACCCTCATGGCGTATCTCCAATCCATCCATAGTATGATCTCACTCGCTCCTCTTGACGTCAAGATCTGTGCCGCGGGAGCTCCCATGAACGCAACTCCCCAATAGGTGGCGTACTTTGATCCTGGATACCATTTTCTGACAGATGCGGTGGAAGTCACCCAACACATACCCGTGCCTATACCTCCAAAGATGGCATAGGAAGCTAGATAATGTATGTAGGAATTTACGAAAGAAGACAGGAGAAAACCTAAAGCTCCGAATACAGCTCCTATAGCGTAAGCGTATCTCACACCCCACCTATCTACTATCTCTCCGCTGAAGTACGCTGAAACGCCGTAGATCAACATCATCAACCCGTAACCCAAAGTGGTCTGCCCTACTGTCCATCCCATATCTTCGGACATCGGACCTAGAAGTACACCGAAACTGCTTCTATAACCGAAGAGCGTGAAAACAGCTAGGAATGCAGCTATGACCACGAGATAACCATAGAGTTTTCTCTTTTCCATAAGTATGACCTGTGAGATGGGTTCGAACTGAAGCGGAAGGTGTTTGACCATTATTAAAATTTTAGTCTAGCCGCTATTGTTAAAGAGATGAAAGTAATAATTTAGGACCTCTTTTGGATATTGGTTCAACCGGGGAAGGTATCCGGTATATCTCCTATACTTCCGCTACGCTCCTCGGGTTTTTCCTGTCCTTTCGTATACACAGGCCTTTTAGATCGTCTAAAATCTCTTCGTTGCGATTCTCCACTTTCTTTTTCAGACCATCTCCATATCCTTGATGTATGGGCGACACTGATATAGACCTCTTCAAGATTTATCTTCGTCCAATCGACGAATCCCACTTTCCTACTGTCTTCCATATGTTCACGGACTTCACCAGAGTTATGGTCCAATTCTTTCCAATCGATCTTTTTAGCAGGTGCCTGGTAGACATCTTTTAGTACCAAGGTCTTTCGATCGAA
>CAZRWG010000158.1:0-3952 GCA_964603805.1 uncultured Thermoplasmata archaeon | reverse complement strand
TTCATAATCCACTATCTCGACTTCAAAGAAGGCGTCTTTTAAAATTGTTATAGTAATTGAGGTAGAGTCATCTTCACTCTTTACCACCAATTCACGCTCGCCATAGGGTTCTTCTGCGGTCCAAGTGAATATACGAGAATAAGTTGAACCTCCATCAAGTTCTACTTCTTCTATAACTTCTATAGGTTCTCCATCGATACTGAACTCAATGTCTTGGTTCCCAAGAACGTAACCGATATTTTCCACATAAAAATCTATTGTAACATCCTCACCTTCGATGTATACATCTCCGTCCGTTGGTTCTCTAAGAGTGACTTCAAAATAAGGGTCTTCCAAAACGATAACCGTCACTTCGTCTTGATGATTTTCACTCTGCACCTTGAGGTCCCGTTCTCCATAGGGATCTTCAGAGATCCATTGGAAATTACCTTCGTAAGTTTCACCACCTTCTAAACCCACATTTCTTTCTATATCTACTCGAACCCCATCAATATAAAACTCTATATCCTGTATGTTAGTTATCGTTCCAGTATTTTCAACTTTGAATCTCACGTTCACTGGTTCTCCTTCGATGTAAATTTGATCTTCTCTCGGTTCGAGTATTTCAACTTTGAAATAAGGCACTATAATTGTAACTGAATCGGAATAATCTTCACTTTGTATTGTTAGCTCACGATCTCCGAAGGGCTCTTCAGCCGTCCACTCGAATGTTCCTGTATAACTTTCATCGCCGGTTAGCTCTATTTCTTCTTCTGTAGCCACCTGATCTCCATCGATGTAGAAAACTATGTCCTGCGTGTCTGTCTCCTCACCTAGATTTTTGACTTGATATTCTACGGTGACTGTATCGCCTTCAAAATTTTCACTGTTCTTTACGGGTGCGGAGATATAAACATCGAAGAAAGGGTCTTCAGGTGGTTCTTTAACTGTGATCGTAATACTGTCATCGTCATCTTCGCTTTCAACAACAAGTTCTAGTTCCACATCTGTTCCTTCAGCTGTCCAAGTGAATTCGCCTGAATAGGTTTCGCCTCCGTCAAGGGTAATTTCTACTGAGTCTTCTTCGGTCCCATCTATTGAAAATGTTATTTCCTGGGTATCTGTTAAATCGCCGGTGTTTTCTATCGAATATTCTACCGAAACGGTCTGTCCTTCATAGTACTCTTCTCCGTCTACAGGCTCGATTATCTCTACTTCGAAGAATGCATCCTCTAACACAACGATAGTAACTGAATCGGAATGATCTTCACTTTGTATTGTTAGTTCACGATCTCCGAAAGGCTCTTCAGCCGTCCACTCGAAGATCCCTGTATAACTTTCACTCTCCTCGAGTTCTAAGTCCTCTCTCGTATCTATCAGATCATCGTCGATGTAGAAGTTTATATCCTGCGTGTCTGTCTCTTCACCTAGATTCTTGACTTGATATTCTACGGTGACTGTCTCGCTTTCATAATATTCACTGTCCTTTTCGGGCGCGGAGATATGAACTTCGAAGAAAGCCTCTTCAGGTCTTTCTTCAACGTTTATAGTAATATGGTCTTCCTCGTCTTCACTTTCTACCATAATATTACGTTCACCGTATGGCTCCTCAGCGATCCAGGTGAATTCGCCTTCATGTATCTCCTTACCTTCTAATTCTAGACTTTCTTCAATTTCTATAGTATCTCCATCTATGGTAAATTCAATGTCTTGAGTATCTTCCATGTCGCCGGTATTTTCTACAAAATATTCTACGGAAACGGTCTGTCCTTCGTAGAACTCTTCTCCGTCTACCGGTTCGATTATCTCTACTTCAAAATATGCCTCTTCTAACACTTTAATCGTAACTGATTCGTGATCATCATCGCTAACAACAGTGAGATCTCTCTCACCATATGGTTCTTCAGCTGTCCAATTGAAGGTCCCTGTATAACTCTCTCCACCTTGCAGTTGTAAATCCTCTTCAACATCCATACGATTATAACCAACGTAGAACATTATGTCCTGAGTATCATCTACCCCTCCCAGATTATCGATAGTATATTCTATCGTTACGAATTCATCCTCTGGATATTCATCTCCCTCATCCGGTTCGTTTATGGTCACTCGGAAGTAAGGCTCTTCAAACACTAGGAACTCTCTTTCTTCTTCATCATCTTCTGTCTCTATCTTGAAGGAGAAGTCCTCTAGTTCTTCGTCATCTTCCGTCTCCCAGATGAAGCTGTCCTCGTGAACCTCATTTTCCTCTAATTCAACTGTTTCCAAATCGGAATACACTTCCTCACCAAATTTATCGGAAACCGTGAACATGATGTCCTGCGTATCCGTGATCTCACCAGTGTTAGTCACAGTATAATTAACAGTAAACTCTTCTCCCTCGATAACTTCCTCATCATAATCGACTATCTCGACTTCAAAGAATGGTGCTTCCAAGAAATGTGCTGTTAGACTCTTATCATCGTCCATAGTGATAGTTATCGATTCTTCTTCCTCTTCATCTTCAGGTACATCCCCAGTCCAATAAACGAATTGCCAACCCTCTATATCTTCGATTGCTTGAACTTCTACTTCCGTACCATGTCCATAACTATGAGTACCTTCTCCTGGATTCGTGCTTCCTTCCCCCTCTATATCTATAGTTAGCTCGTGGTTTACAGTCAATTCATCGGTTTCTGCTGTGAATGTTTCATTGTGAGTTATCGTGATCGTTTCTCCATGATCATCACCTTCTAGGGTAGTCTCGTGTTCTGGATCTGCTGAATAATTTGCATCCCATTCGGAATCACCGAAAGTTACTATTTCAGTGCTGTCATCTGTATAGTATTCCGTAATCTCCATCTCAGTTAAGTCCAGAGTCTCTCCGACATAATATTCAAGTTTAGGTTGTTCAGTTACTTCTATGTGATCAAGTACTGTGTGTATGGTCAAAGGATCGGTTTGATTTTCGATTTCTGTATCCTCATGAGTTACATTGATAGTTTCTCCATGATCGACTTCTTCCAATACAGTTCCATTTGGTGGATCTGTTGTGTAATTTTCATGCGTTCCATCAGTAAATGTTACCGTTTCTGTAGTACCGTCTGTATAATATTCTGTAACATTCATCCTGCTTAAGTCAAGCTCCTCTCCCGAATCGTATTCAAGTCTAGGCTGATCAGTTACTTCTATGTAATCAAGTACTGTTTGTATGGTCAAAGGATCTGTTTCATTTTCAATCTCTGCTTCATCGTGAGTTACATTGATAGTTTGTCCGTGATGAGTCTCATTCAATTCAGTTCCGTTTGAGGGGGTTGCTGAATAATTTTCTACCCATTCGGGATCACCGAAGGTCACTATCTCCGTAGTATCATCTGTATAGTATTCTGTAATATTCATGCCATTTAAATTCAAAACCTCTCCGGAATCGTATTCAAGCCTAGGTTGTTCAGTTACCTCTATCTCCTCAAGTTCTCTAGCTTCCACAGTTTCATTATAAGGATTCCAAACATCGCCCTCGTAACTGACAGCGTTATAATCATCCTCAACCCGGACAAAGTAGTCGAATTCTGTTCCTGCCTCATATGTTCCTAGTTCCGCTTTGTAAATGTAGTCATCAATAGGTTCCATCTCTACTTTTTCAAAATCATCCATTTCAGTAGTATTGTAATAAAAATGAGCGGAAGACATCCCTTCATCTCCAGCATCAACAGTGATGTTCGCCTCGATGGTCACGTTCGTGTTATCGAATGCATGGATCTCTGTTATATTTATTGAGGGAGGTGCGTTTGCTTTTGGAATTTCTCTTGTGGTGCAGTGTACGCATCCGCCAAGACTAGCAATATCTTCAGAATCTATTCCGATAATTTCCCGATCTGTGACATTTTCATATATGCTGATAGCTTCATCATCTGTGCCCTGGTTAAATGTAGGAACAAGCACGATATCGTTCACGATCAGAGAGTTGGAGTGTGTGTAGTAAATGTTGTTACCCCAA
>CAZRWG010000157.1:0-3979 GCA_964603805.1 uncultured Thermoplasmata archaeon | reverse complement strand
CCATCTCCAACATAAATATCACATACATCACTTTCTTCTTCTGTCTCTCTACAAGTGTAGTTTTTTCTACCCAAAAGAGGAATGATATCTCCATCTCCACCATCGATAACCAGGTCATTAGGCCCAAAATCATCGGTGAGTTGTTCAACCAGTTTGACCTGCGGTGAGGTGTAAAATGCATCACCAAAATAATTAGCGAGAGCGATGTTTACGGCACTTTTACCGAATCCAGTGGGCCCTTCAATTATGACAACATCTTTACCATCTTTGAGGTCTTGAATCGATTTGAGAAGGATGTCTTTCTGATGTTTTCGATAAGTGTCAAAAGGAAAATAATTGTTAAGTTCAGTAACATCTTCAATAGATAACATCACTTACCACCTCCTCTTATGAAATCACCGATAGACGAATACGATTTGAATAGAGTTTTCTCTGTATCATCAATAGAGTAAGCCAAGCCAGTGTGAGAGAGCAGATACTTTAATTCATGTTCAAGTCGATCAAAATCACCATGATTGTTGTAGATCCATTTGGTGTCTTCATAGAAATAGCTAGATTTCTTAAGGTAGCCCAGACCTAAAACGTGAAAGTGAGGTGAAAGCTCGATTGCATCTGAGTCTTGAGTAAGTAAATCGTGAGAACGAAGATATGTCCACACACGTGTATCTGTAGTTGTTTCCTCTATAATCTCCTTAACGTCAGTTTTGACTCTCCAGGGATGGAAAACCACTATAGCACCGTCAACACCAGCTTCTTTCATCACTTCATAAGCCTTTGTTCTTAAGTAATCGAAACCTCCTACACTCTTTAATCTCTCTAATCCCCAATCCTGAGCAGGGCTAAAAGTCACATGACGTAAGCTATTTTTCTCTGCAGAAGTCAATCTCTGTGTGACCTCATAGACCACTCTATCTCGCCATTTAATCCAACATCTCTGGCAAGAGCGGTTGAAGCAATGATACTTGGAACCAAACTTACTGCACGGTCGAAGGCCAACTGGCTCCCAGTATAAATCTCCGTGAATCCATCCAACAAGACTATCCATGGGATTATCTGTGTCACTATCTGTGTCATGACTACCATCTGAGTCGACGCTATCATTAGAAGAAGAGTCACCATCCGTAGAATCGACCTTATCAGAATTAAGGAAACTATGACTACTCTGAAAACTATGAATTGCAAAGTCTATGTCGGTCTGATAACAATCTAATAGCGAGTACAAGCTACCTAAACGAGGGACGAATTCACTGTAGTCTAGTAGTAAGCGAGATAAAGAATGAATATCATCTATAGAGCCAGAAGAGAGAAAGGGAAGTAAAGAAAGAGTGTCACTTGTATTAGAAAGATTAGAAGAGGAGATGAGCATATAAGCAGATGAGAAAGAAAGAGAATGAAAGGAATGTCTACTCATCGGTTTGCTTTCTATTATATTATAGTTGTTTTTAACAGGATACTGTAATAATATATCATCAAAGGAGTCATCACCATGTACATCGTCTTTCTTAGAATGGGCATGAGAATTGGCGGAAAAAAATCGATTGAGTGTATCAGGCATACTTGCCCCTTCACCACCATCAGTTCTCCGATTTTTACTCCGTAATCTTTGACTATTGATAGGTGCTGAGTCAACTCTCATGTATCTCTCGACCTCCAATATACTCTCTCATCTTCGGACAACTCATCAGAACTGATTCTTATTCTTCGGGCATGCCAATTTTCACTATCTTCACCATCTTCTGGATAACACCATTCTGTAATACCCTCCCACTCTGTCGGTACTTGAGGGAGATTCTCACACTCTATCTCAGCCATTTCATAGACTTCTCTCATCTCTTCTCTAGTGTAATATCGCGGGTCGTAACAGTACTTGAGAGCTCTTCGGATCTGACCACGGGACCAAGCAACTCCATCTTCTTTGAGAACAGAGATAGTGAATTTTAGTGCTCTAAATTCGTCACTTAGCTCAAAGTATTTCCAAGTGACTATTTTTTCAGCGATTGCTCTGAGACAACTGTTATATTCAAAATGATATTTCTTGACTCTTCTTTCGACCTCTTCAAGTTTACTGTTAGTCTCAAAAAGAGATTTCTGACTAGTCATTCGACTCACCCCTTTGTTCAAACGAGTAATATTTAAATAAGGGAAAAATAGTTCTTAATGATGGAGAAATGTGGAGGGGTCCTCGGACCTCTTCATTTTTCATGAAGAATCACCATCTAGCACTCGTACCATTAGAGGTTTATTTTTCAGGTCTGTTCGCAAAATTCCTATTCTTGTTGATCTCTCTAGACTCTCTAGCTTTTTTAGTAATTCTTTACTTTCTTTTGACCCTCGCGGATATTCTAGTTTGACTGTTTTATTGTGATTAAGCTCGAGTACAAAACTTATGAACTCCCCGTCATCTTCAATCTCGATGAACTGACCGACAATTTCTGTCCAGTAGTCCAGAGTTACCTTGTTAACTGTAGCATCATTCATCTTTATCACCAACGCCGAGAGCTTTTTTTCTGTCTTCTAGATACGAGTGTTCAGCGAGCTTTTGATAGATAAGTCTCCGAATCAGTGTTGACTTATTTTCACCTCTCTTCTCGCAAAACTCATCAAGAGTTCGCAGAACTTCGGGTGAAATCTTTATATTGAGCTGCTTCTTATTCATATTATAGACCTAGTAAAGCATAGAGTAGATATATTATATATTAATTTACTAATAAAAAACTAAAGAAACACTAAAGATAGACTAAAGGTGAAAAATATGAGAGATGCTAGAGACGATATAATAAAGGAATTAAGGGATAAAATAGTTCTCCAACCTAAAGACTTAGAAAATAATCTAGACTATTCAGAGCAGACAATACATAATTGGTTGAATAGACTGTTGAATGATGAAAAGATATTAAGGAAATTTGACCCTCCGAATATTGATCCCACATATTATTTCCTGAAAGAAAAAAGGAAAGAAGCTGAGGAAGAATTAGCAAAGAAGGGGTTTGATGATATAGAAATAATCAAGGATGCACAGAAATTCAAAGATGTAGAAGAAGTAGTAGAGAAAAAATTTGAAACTATTAAAAAGATTGAAAAGAATTCCTCGAAATCAGATGAAAATATTGTTTTATCCATTAATCAAACTCTTCAAGGAATTAAAGAGGATGTAGAGTCAGAATCAGATTTGAAAGGTCATCTAGCAGTCTTCGAAAACGAGGAATTTATGGGATATTTGGAAAAAAATATTGAAGGCATAAATAACCTCCTAGATGTGGATTATCATACATATTATCATCTAAACCTTTTCTTATCTGTATGGGAAAAAATAGCAAGACATAGTGCCGACAAAACTGAAAACTTAGTAAAAAATAAATCAGATGATATTTGGGACGTTATAACACTCGCTAGTAAGATGCTAACGCCAAAAGAACCAGAGATAATAGAGAGAAAAATGATGAAGAGACAAGAAAGAAAGCCTGAGTTTGAAGATGTTAAAAATAGTGAAAAACTGTATGATATCAGAGATAAAGCTGGAAGAATCATTGAAGATCTATTTGAGGGATATTTTCAAAATCAAACTCTAAATGAAGAATGGATAGATCATTTGATTCGGTGGTATCTTCGAGATGATAGTGAAGATGTATCTGAAAAGATTGCGGATACTATAGTTGATGAAATGGGTTTATTGGTGAACGGAGAGAAATTGAAGTGGGAAAAGATATTGATCGATTATATCACCTATGAGGAAAATAGAAGACATGTAAAAACCAAAATCGAGCAAAAACTCGATGAGGGTGAATTGAGCCCTGGCCAGAGAACTGCTTTACGTTATATCATTAAAACTGCACCATATTCCTCTTTGTGAGTATAGATTTAGAGAAAATGTTTTAGAGATTTCGAAAAATCCACAATCGCTAAATCCCTAATTCTTCTTCCCTTCATTTACGTGTAGATACCCCAGAGCCACCGGCGGGATTTGAACCCGCGCTCTATG
>CAZRWG010000156.1:0-3986 GCA_964603805.1 uncultured Thermoplasmata archaeon | reverse complement strand
CACAAAAACCGATTAACAAGTTACCGTCCTTCACAATTTTACACTTGTCCTGGTCTAGCCAAAGTTCCATATCCAATTCTTCCATGTAGAATTCTGTTATGGTCTCAAGTTCTTTACTCCTAAAGAAATTCATCCCTGTCATGGATGAGTATTGTAAAGAGGGTAAAAAATCTTTATGTTCACAAAAGAATAAGAGGCACTAATCATTCCCTTTCGTATTCAGCGATAAAAGTCCTACCTCCAATTTGATGAAACTTTTTGAAATCGGTTTTAATTCCCCTTTCCTTCAACTCATGAAGTAGATCTAGGAAATACTCATCCATGCAACAACTTAGACAGAAGTTCCCCTCAAATTTAACTTTCAATGTTTTTCCTTCAATCTCCATAAGCTCCGCCTTTGCAATATCTACTTTATATTCGTTATGTGACTCTATAGCATCTCGAATTTTCTCTTCATCCATATCTATCCCTCACAAAGTGGTATCTCACCGATATACTCGATGGTGTGCCCATCATATTTTAATTTTATTGGATGAACATCTAGGCCTGCATCTACACCTTTCTCAAAGGTTTTAGCAAAAGAAGGGTCCTGTTTTTCATTAGCTTTAAAGCAGGAAGCATCTGATCTAAAAACTAAAAAGATCAAAGCTCCAAAAATGTTCTCTTTATTAACGACCTTTATCAACTCTTCAACGTGTCTCTTCCCCCTTTTAGTAGGAGCATCAGGGAACAAAGCTTTGCTATTTTGAGCTAAAGTACAACCTTTAACTTCTACCCATATCTTTTCACTTTCTTTTTCTAAAAGAAAATCAATCCTGCTGTCTCCTAATCTTTTTTCAGCCCCATAACTCAAAAATTCGTCAAATGGACTGATATCAGGATCATCTAAAATCTTTTCAGTTATAGATCTGTGATAGCCGGAATTCACGAAAATCCACTGGCCTCTCATTTTTCCAGCTAAGAGAGTCCAATCTGTCTTTCTATTTTCGCTCTTTGCTTCTTTCAATAAAACTTCATTGCCAGGATACAAAATCTCCTCCAATCTACCTGGATCACTTATATGAACCTCTTCCACTGAACCAGTCTCAGATATTACGACTTCACCTAAAAATCTATTCTTTCTGTTTTTAAAAACGCCTCTAACATCGTGAGGGACATTAATCAAATTCTTATTCATCTTATCTTTTCAAGTATGATTGAAGGACAAAGATCTCTCACACCATCAATTTTACCAATTTTTTTGGTAATAATATTTGATAAATGATCGCCATCTTCTGCCCAAATCTCCGCCATTATCATGTGATCTCCGGTTGATTTCGCCACCCACTTGACCTCCTCTATATCGGACATATTTTTTATGGCTTTTAAAAAATATTCAGGCTCCACATCCAATCCTAAAAGTGTTACCGTTCCATAACCGAGATTAGTGGGATCAAGATCAATAGTAAACCTCTCTATTATCCCATCCTCTTTCATAGAACCAATCCTTTTTCTGACTGTAGCTTCACTTACATCTAGTTCTTCAGCTATCTCTGTGTAAGGAGTTCTAGAATCTTTTTTAAGTATCTCAAGAATTTTTTTGTCTTTTTCGTCAATCATTGCCATATTATATAGATATAAATCGCGTATGTTATTTATAGTTTTGCGATTGTCGAACGAAAAATACATATATATCGAACTTATTATCACGTTATACGGCAAAAGTATGAATATGGATCAAGCAGATGAGACAAATTACATGTCCAAAAATACCTACTACGATAAAATTAATGTAGGTGAAAATACATGGAAATATGGGAGAGTAATGTATGTGTCCCTAAATCAAATTTATGAAAAACACACCCCTCATCTGAAGATGGAGGTTCAATAATATGACAGAAGATATAGATATAGAAAATTTGAGTTTCGAAGAGATGTTGAAAGCTGCGGTGAAGGCGGAAATCAATGCCAGAGAGGTTTACGAGCACATGGCAGGAAGAGTGGACAACTTCGTTATGACAGAGAGATTTGAATTTCTTGCAGGCGAAGAAGAAAAACATGAAGGTTTTTTAAGGAAGATCTACGAGAGCATTGAATCTAAAGGGGATCTAGAACTCCCTGAAGAAACCCCTGTACCTTTACCTTATATTCGGTATGGGGCTGATATCGATGAAAGCGAGATAATAGAACAGGCGATGGACGCAGAGATAGCTTCGAGAGATTTTTACAGAAAAATGGCTGAGAAGGCAGATAATTCAGGCCTTGAGAGAAACCCAAAAAAATTGTTGAATTATCTAGCGGGTATGGAGCAAAATCATTATGAGATATTAAAAGAAGAATACAATATGATGAGCGAGTTCGAAGAATACGATCAATATTATCCTGCGATGCATCAAGGGCCATGAGGTGATTAGAGATGGCAAAATGGAGATGTACTGTCTGCGGATACATCTATGACGAAGAAAAGGGGGATAAAACTAATGATATCGAACCGGGCACAAAATTCGAAGAACTTCCAGATGATTGGCTTTGCCCCGTTTGTGGAGCTCCGAAAGAAGATTTTGAGAAGATATAGGATTAAGTGATAAAATGGAGGAAACACCATCTGAGATAGAAGTTGGAAAAAAGGCACCTGATTTTACCCTTGAGGATCAGCACAGAAAAGAATTCACTCTCCGGGACTATAAAGATAGAACCAGAGTTTTGCTCTCATTCCATCCACTTGCTGGGACAGATGTCTGTGCCAAACAGATGCAGGCATTGGAGAACAGCAAAAGGAAATTTCAGGAATACAACGCAGTTCCTGTTGGTATAAGTGTGGACCCTGTTCCGAGTAAAAAGTTATGGGCAGAGAAATTAGGACTGGATGAATTGAGAATATTATCGGATTTTTGGCCACACGGTAAAGTTTCAAAAGAATATGGGCTTTTTATGGAGGAGAAAGGATTCTCTAAGAGAGCTAATATCCTCATAGATGAAGATCAAAATATAATATTCTCAAAAGTTTACCCATTAGGTGAAGTACCTGACGTTAGAGAGATAATATCTATATTGAAGGAAAGGAGGTAAAAAAATGACAAAAATAAAAGATTTGTATAGGACAGACGATTGGAAAACCGAGAAGCATGTACCGGTGATAGAAGCAGAGCAAAAAGGAGAAAAAGTGAAAGTGAAAGCTAGCATAGGGAAAGAGATCTCACATCCAAATGAAACAAAACATCACATTAGATGGATTGAACTGTATTTCAAACCGGATGGAGACGAGTATCCCTATCAGATAGGTAAGTACGAATTCACGGCTCACGGGGAATCTGTTGAAGGACCGGATAGTAGTACTATCTACACTGAACCAAAAGTTGTGAGCACTTTTGAAACGGAAAAAAGTGGAACTATAATAGCAAATTCTTACTGCAACATCCACGGACTTTGGACGAATGAAAAAGAGTTGCAAGTATGATAGATTTCAACTATAAAGCAGTCGGAAAAACCCTTTCTAACATTATTTATAAAAGAATACTCAAAAAAGGTGTATAAAATGAGCGAAGAAGACGAAATGGGAGATATGACGAAAAAATCTTTGGAAGAATCTTTCCAAGGCGAATCGATGGCGCATATGAGATACCTACATTTCAGTGATGTTGCTGAAGAAGAGGGTAAAGAGAACATAGCTAGGTTGTTCAGAGCTATAGCCTATGCTGAAAGAGTCCATGCAGGAAACCATTACGAAGAGCTGGGGAATATAGGTAATACTGTCGAGAATCTCAAGGAAGGTATCGATGGAGAGGATTTTGAAGTGACAAGTATGTATCCGGCCTATCACGCTATAGCGGAACTTGAAGAAGAGTACGGTGCGGAAACGTCGATAAACTACGCGTTGGAAGCTGAAAAGATACACAGAGAGATGTACAGTGAAGCTAAAAAGGCGGCGGAAAAAGACAAAGATATAGAATTAGACGACGTTTACATCTGTCCGAAATGTGGATACACCCACGAAGGAGATCCCCCAA
>CAZRWG010000155.1:0-3989 GCA_964603805.1 uncultured Thermoplasmata archaeon | reverse complement strand
CGACCTCTAGATTGGTCGAATGGTTAGGCAGGAATCAGGGCCATCATACGGGTTTGGCAGTTACTGGCGGTATATGGTCGAACGGGATGAAGATAGCTGAAGGAGATACAACAGGTCCTTGGAGTGCAAATCTAGTACTTCAGGATCCTGAGGTGGATTATGCGGTTCTAGAGACCGCCCGAGGAGGAATGCTAAAAAGAGGATTGGGATTTGACAAGTGTTCTGTCAGCGTAGTATTGAATATACGAAAAGACCACATCGGTACAAACGGCGTTGAGGATCGAGATGATATATTTTGGGTCAAATCTTTGCTAGTCGAGGCAACCGACGAAGACGGCTACAGCGTGATCAATGGAAACGATGATTATGCGGAACAGCTGATAGAGAAGGCGAATGGGACGCCTATCCTTTTCGGTGTAGAGAAAAATCAATTGATAAAAGAACATATAGAGAACGGAGGAGAAGCCTTTGTTCGTGAAGGAGATGAACTTATAGCTTATCTCCATGAAAGCGTGAAGACTATAGCGAACGTTAAAGACTTACCGTACTTGAGAGGAGGCGTAAAGATGCTCGTAGAGAATACTCTAGCCGCTATGGCCGCCGGATACGCTAGCGGACTAGATGTTGATAAGTTCAAAAACGGACTAGCTAAATTCCATACGGATGAATGTACAACTCCTGGGCGCTTGAACGTCTTTGAAGTTGAAGACAGGAATATAGTGGTTGATTACGCCCACAATCCAGATGGATTGGAAAACTTGAGTGAATTCACTGATCATATCTCTAATGGAAACAGGAAAATATTGGTGTTCACTGGCCTCGGTGATAGGACAGATGATGATATATTTGAGAATGGAAAGGTAGCCGGAGAAAAATTTGATGAACTCATCTTTACGGAAAAAGACGACCTGATAAGAGGGAGAGAGGCTGGAGAGATCATATCTCTTCTCAAAGAAGGAGCTGAGGAGATGAAGAAAGAACCAGTTACAATTGAAGATTCCATGAAAGCGATCTCTTATGCACTAGGAGAAAGCAGACCGGGAGATGTAGTTGTCTTTGCGAATCTTGATATCACTTCTGAGCACCTAGTAGATGTTTTTGGTGATTCTAGCAAATTCAGTAGTAAGAAAGAGGAGGAAATTAGAAACTGCAAGATAGACCTGATATCAAGTCAAACTAATAGTGAATAAAAATGGGAATAAATAGGTCTAAAAATCCTTTCCCTTAACTATTATTTTCAGGAAATATCGGTTTTTTGTTTTTCAAATCGTACTCACATCCATTAGACAGGATATGGACAGTAATACCCTCTGCGTGTAGAGGAGTATCTGGACTGATCTCTGACACATTAGTGTGCTTTATATTCTGGCCGTCTACGATCATTATATTTCTACTTCCAACCACTCTAAATTTTTCATCTTCAAAATTCCATATAGCTGCTGTATCTTCTCCAAGTCCTATCCCAAGGGTTATAGGGTTCTCAACAACTACATGGACCAATCTGGGAAATCTTCCCCTAGCTGTAAAATGAGTATCTATAACTGTCTTTGAAAGGAAATGGAGACCGTGTGTAAGTTCGATAACCCCTGCCATAAGTGCATTTTTGCTCTCTCCGTAAGCTATCATCAGATTTGTCATGCAGACTGCGCCTGCACTTGTTCCTCCGACTGGATGCCCCCTTATATGTTTCCTCCTGATCTCTTCGGTGAGAGCGCTGCCTCCGAGTATGGTGGTTATCCTGAGTTGATTCCCACCAGAGAAAAAGTATGCATCTGCCTCCAGTGCTTTTTCTATCATAGTTTCGCTGTTTGCTTCATCTCTAGTTTCTGGATTAAGGCTGATCGAGTCGATTCCCATTTTTTTGAAGACTTCTGAGTATCTATCGAGTGTTTTCTCTGGTCTTTGACTCGCAGTAGGTAATATGCCGATAGTAGATTCTTCACCACATCTATCCTTAACTATATCGATAAACTCGTTTAGAATAGAACCATCTACTGACAGGTCCATCTTGCCTCCAACGGTTATCAATGGGCCTTTAGCCATCTTCCTAACCACCGATTCTTGGAATTAAAATATTTAACCTCTGTATAAACCTTCCTATCTTTTATCTCTCAAAAGCATCATGTTAGTGTTAGGTTTCCTCACCGAACTCATAAATATTCGAATTTGAATATCCAAGCTAGATGGTATTCATGGAAAATATAATAAGAGAACTTTTAAAAAATATATCAAGGGTAGATATAGGGTCTTATCCTACTCCTTTGCAAAAATTGGAGAATTTGAGTAAAAAATACGGTGTAGAGTTATTTGTTAAGAGAGATGATCTTTCCGGACCAGAATTCGGAGGTAATAAAGTTAGGAAATTAGAATTCATCGTTGCTGAGGCATTAGAGAGAGAATGCGATTATATTATAACTTACGGAGGTTTCCAATCTAACCATTGTCGTCAACTTACCGCCGCCTGTAGGAAATACGATTTAGAACCTATTTTATATCTGGTGTGTGATGAGAAACCTAAAGATTACAAAGCGAACCTTCATTTAGATAAGCTTATGGATGCGGAGATAAATTTTGTAGGTCACGACCTGAAAGATATGGAAAATGCGATGGAAAAAGCTTTCGAAAAAGGCAAAAATCGTGTGGAAGAGTTGGAAGAAAAAGGCTTTAAATGTTATGATTGTCCTCCTGGAGGATTCGACAGAAATGGAACACTTGGCTTCGTGCGGGCATATGGAGAATTAGTCGAACAGTTGAGGGAGATGGGAAAAGAAGTTGATTACCTTGTTCATGCGAACGGCACAGGAGGAACTTATACTGGCCTGATGATGGGTAAAAAGATAGTTGATATAGATATTGATTTACTACCTTTTAGTGTCTCTCCTCTTTCATCAGATTTTCATCAGAAGGTCTCATTGATGAGCGAGAAAGTAAAAGAAAAAATAGGAAGTGATGTTCCTATCATAGAACCTGAAGAGGTAGAGGTCGATACTGATTATTATGGGCCTGGCTATGATGTGCCTTATGAAGATTCTGTCCAGGCAACTAAAGAACTTGCCCGGGAGGAAGGTATCATTCTAGGTCCTGCTTACACTGCAAAGGCTATGGCTGGGCTGTTGGATTACATAAAAAAAGGTAAAATTGAGAAAGATAGTTCAGTGGTATTCTGGCATACCGGAGGCACACCGACAATATTTGCTGAAAAGGAGATCGTTGGAAATATTTACGGTTGATAAGTTTGTAGATTTGGATCAGACATCACGCGGTTTTGCTATCACTTCTTTTATTTTCATATCGAAGAATTTTCGACTGTTCTTTCCTTCGATGAGTAGGACAGTATCTGCTCCATATCCTGTACCTGCAATAGCCAAAACGGGCTCAGATGGGATAAGACCCGCATCAGTTGCCATAGAGACTATCTCCACGCAGACTTTAGTACCTTGACCAAACAATCTTAACGTGTCAGCTATTATAGTCGAAGGCATTATAGAGTCGTTCTTCTTGCGGTAATGATCGTTCCAAGAATGGAACGGCATAGGGCCGGTAAAGATTTTAACCCCATTTTCTTCCATCGTCTTTTTGTTTTTTTCTTTAAGTTCCTGTTCACCCTCATTTCTAAAACCGGTTGAGTGGGTAACAGCAACAACGTTCTTAGACGCATTAAACAATTCTCCTGCTTTTACGCCGGTCTCTCCTCGAGTGGTAGCAACGACTATATTCTCTATGTCGTGTTCTTCAGAATATTCTTTTGCTATGTCGAGAACTTCTTCCTTATCCATTTCCGTGGTATCTATCATCCTTTCACCAAATTGGGTAAAGTATTTAGTTGCATAATATTTTTATGCCTAGTTCTATCACTACTCATATTATTAGCTCAAATAAGTAGGAATTATTGACCATTATAACTCTCTTAAAAGCTTGAAAAGTTGATTAATGACGCCGAGGAGGAGATTCGAACTCCTGTGGTGCAAAGCACCAGTGGCTCTCGAGGC
>CAZRWG010000154.1:629-3991 GCA_964603805.1 uncultured Thermoplasmata archaeon | reverse complement strand
CCTGAGAAATACAAGAACCTTATCGCAGAGAGATCTCAGGATTGGAGCTACATGAAATTCCCCTATTATGAAGAATTAGGATTCAAAAGAGGGGTATACAGAGTCGGTCCCCTTGCAAGATTGAATATAATAAACGGTATAAGTACTGAGCTCGCACACGAAGAATGGGAAAGATACAATGAACTAGGCCGTGGGGACATAAAAGAAGGACCGCTTTACTACCACTATGCGAGACTGATCGAATGTATACATACCGTTGAGCGTATAGAAGAATTACTGCAAGACGAAGATGTTTATTCAGGAAAGATAAATGTTCCTACCAAAGCAACCAATGAGAGAGGAGTAGGAGTGATCGAAGCGCCTAGAGGGACATTGATTCATGACTACCGGTCGGATAAAAATGGGGTTATAACAGATGCGAATTTTATAGTAGCTACAGGTCACAACAACGCCGCCATAAACAGAAGTGTGCAGGCAGTCGCGGAGAAGTACATCGATGGTGAGGAGATACCGGAAGAGACACTAAATAGACTTGAAGGGGTAGTCAGGGCTTATGACCCATGTTTATCATGTTCTACACACGCAGTTGGAGATATGCCTTTAGAAGTCAAATTGATATCTAGTGAAGGTGAAGTGATAGACGAGAAGACAAAAGATATCTATTGAATACCTTTTCCTTTTTTCTTTTTAATTAGTAGATGCTTACTCACCTTTCCGTCTGTGTCTGTTCTGATAAGACCGTATAGCTCTCAAAAAATCTATCTTTCTGAATCCGGGCCAATATACATCGGTAAAATATAATTCCGAATAGGCCGACTGCCATAATAGAAAGTTAGATATCCTTTCTTCTCCACTAGTTCTAAGGATTAGATCCGGGTCCGGAAAATTGGAGGTGTATAATCTTTCAGCGAAGGTTTTCTCATTTATGTCTTCGATATTCAATCTTCCTTTTTTCACGTCTTCTGCAATCTTTTGGATGCCTTGGATTATCTCTTCTCTCCCTCCATAGCCAACTGCTACATTGAAAAAATAATTATCATACTCTTTTGTTTTCTCTTCTGCATACCTTATAGATTCCTTAACCTCTCTCGGCAATTTTTGTATATTCCCTATCGCATTTATCCGTATACCGTTCTCGTGAATCCTCTCATCATCAGCCGCTCTTTTGAATTCTTTATTGAAGAGCTCCATCAGATGTTGGACCTCTTTGGAATCTCTTTTGAAGTTTTCTGTAGAGAAGGCGTAGACGGTCAATATTTTTATCCCTACGTCGGTACACCAATCTAACACGTCTTCTAATTTTTCTTTGCCTTTAGTGTGACCCGACTCTTTTTCTAGACCGAGCTGTCTTGCGAATCTTCGATTACCATCCATTATCACCGCAACGTGAGTCGGAAGATCTCCTCCGTTCTTTATCTCTTTGAGTAATTTTTTTTCATAGGCCTGATATGCCGTGTCAGATATGGTCTTAGAGATCTCACTAATCGCAGGTCACCAAAGTAAAATTAGAGTTAAATCCTATAAAAAGATGTTGGAAATCTAACTCAATATTTGAAGATCCGTTAACCATGAAAAAGAACAGATCGTACAAAATATACTTCTTATTTATTATATTCTAAATCATAACCATTATATACAGATAGTATTATGGGAGACCAGGTGGTGTAATTGAACCATAAAAAATTATATATTCCGGGACCGACGGAAGTGAGGAAGGAAGTTATCGAAGCAATGAACGAACCAATGTTCGGCCATCGAATGGAGAAGATGACCGATCTTTATACGACTATCGTTGAAGACACGAAAGAATTCCTAGATACGGACAAACACGTGATCATACTGACAGCTTCGGGAACTGAGTTCATGGAGACCTCGATATTGAACCTTGTTGATGACAAGGTCCTTTGTTCTACCTGTGGAAGCTTCAGTGAAAGACAGGCTAACGTCGCGGAAAGACTCGGAAAAGATGTAGATAGGTTAGAATACGAGTGGGGGAAAGCTGTTAAGCCTGAAGATGTAAGGAAGGCTTTAGAAAAGGATGACTACGATGCATTTACATGTGTAATGAATGAAACTTCAACCGGTGTAAGGAATCCTTTGGAAGAGATAGGAGAGGTTTTAGAAGATTATCCAGACACATTTTTCATAGTGGATGCGATATCAGCATTAGGTGGCGATTATATAGATCTTGAGGACTGTAATATAGATGTGATATACACGTCAGTTCAGAAGGCTTTTGCGATGCCACCTGGACTAGCGGTCTGTGTGGTGGATGACGATGCCTATCAATATGAAAAGGAAAAAGATTCATCCTCTTGGTACGGAGGTTTCCAAAGAAGTATAGATTACTACGAAAGAAAAGGACAAACTCATTCTACTCCCGCGATCTCATTGATGCTCGCCTACAGGGAGCAGATGAAAAACATGTTGGAAGAGGGGCATAAACAGAGAGATCAAAGACATAAAGACATGGCTGAGTATACGAGAGAGTGGGCTTACGAACACTTCGACATGTTCCCAGAAGAAGGCTATATGTCACAAACAGTGAGCACGATAGAAAATACTCAGGGACTAAACATGGCTGAAACGATAAAGGAAGTAAATGAAAAATATGATTTGGCCTTTGCAAACGGATACGGCTCCAAGTTGAAAGAAAAAACGTTTAGAATAGGTCACATGGGAGAGCATACCGTTGAAGATATCAAAGAACTGACAGACGCTATTGAAGATGTTGCAGGGCTGTGATAATAATGGCAAAAAAAGTACTCGTTTGCAATCCAGTGGCTGAAGAAGCTATCGAAATGTTGGAAGATGCAGGTCTTAAAGTTGATAAAGAATTCGGCATGTCTAAAGAGGAATTGACGGAGAAAGTTCCTCCTTATCATGGGATGGTTGTGAGGAGTTCTACCAAAGTCAGGGAACCTACCATCGATGCAGCAGAAAACTTGGAAGTTATCGGAAGACCAGGCATAGGGTTGGATAATATCGATCTAGACTATGCTAAAGATAAGGGGATAGCTGTTTATAACACTCCTACAGCCACGACTATTTCTGTGGCAGAACTCGCTTTGACTCATATACTCGCAAGTTATCGAAATATAGTTGCAGGAACTAACAGTTTGAGAGAAGGCGAATGGATAAAAAGTGAGCTAGCTAGTAACGAAATCTACGGTAAAAAACTCGGAGTGATAGGTTACGGTAACATAGGTCAGGCTGTAGCTGAAAGGGCCGACGCGTTAGGTATGGATGTGATGGCATTCGATGTGAGAGATATAGAAGATCCAGAACCAGCGAAGATGGCCGAATTCGAGACAGTTATTGAGGAAAGCGACGTCATAACCGTACACGTCCCACACACCGAT
>CAZRWG010000154.1:0-619 GCA_964603805.1 uncultured Thermoplasmata archaeon | reverse complement strand
GCAACACATCATCTGATAAGTGAGAAAGAGTTCGAGATGATGAAAGAGAACGCGGCTTTGGTAGACTGTTCTAGAGGTGGAGTTGTTGATGAAGACGCACTCTATGAGGCTTTAAAGAACGAGAAGATAAGATTCGGCAGTAAAGATGTTTTCGAAGAAGAGCCACCTGGTGAACACAAATTGTTTGAGATGGACAACTTCCATGCGACCCCTCACATAGGAGCTCAGACTGATGAAGGTCAAATCAGGGCGGGTACACAAGCTGCAGAAAAGATAATCGACGAGCTCAAATAAAACCCCTTTATTTTTTTAAATTTGAGGTGTTAATATGGTAGAATTGAAACCATTCAAAGGAATACAGTACAATAAAGAAAAAGTTGAAGATATGGACGATGTTATAACTCAGCCCTACGACAAGATATCTGAGGAGATGCAGGAGAAGTACTACGAAAAGAACCATTATAACTACTGCAAACTCATACTTCCTATAGAGGAGAACAGATATGAGATAGCCTCTAAGAGGCTGAACCAGTGGATGGAAGAGAACGTTTTACAGAAGGAAAAAAATCCAGGCATCTATGTTTATTACCAAGACTATGAGGTACTCGGTAAAAGATAT
>CAZRWG010000153.1:0-4052 GCA_964603805.1 uncultured Thermoplasmata archaeon | reverse complement strand
GATCCTCCACATTTAAACGCATGGTGACTCCAAGTGATCTCAACTCATCCATCAAAAGCTTGAAAGCAAAACTGGTCTGTATCTGATGTATCTCGGACTTCTCTCCACAGACAGGACATCTCAATTCTCCGTTGCTGTCAAGTATGGCTATATGGCCACAATCTGAATTACCACAAATATATTCGGTAGTACCGTCGGACTGGTCAAGCAATCTATCTTTAATGACCATAGCAGTGCCGTGGCCTATAAGACAGTTCCTCTCCATCTCACCGAATCTCAACCCACCTTTACGGGAACGTCCTTCTGTAGGCTGTCTTGTGAGTATCTGTACAGGCCCTCTAGATCTGCTGTGAAGTTTGTTAGCTACCATATGATGCAATTTTTGATAGTAGATGACTCCCATGTATATTTCTGCTTCGAGCATTTCGCCGCTCCTACCGTCGTAAAGTATCTCAGTACCATTAGATTTGAAGCCCGCCTCTCTCAGAGCCTCTTTCAAAGCCTCTTCGCTTTCTCCGCTGAAAGGTGTGCTGTCGATGAATCTCCCTTCTAATGAACCGACTTTTCCACCGAGCATCTCGAGCATATGCGCAACAGTCATCCTCGAAGGCATAGCGTGTGGGTTAACTATGAGATCAGGTACAACTCCTTCCTCGGTAAACGGTAAATCTTCAGGTTCCACCAATTTTCCTATAACTCCCTTCTGACCGTGTCTAGATGTGAACTTATCACCCAGCTCAGGAATCCTTTGGTCCCTTATCTTCGTTTTGACAACTCTGCTTCCATCCTCAGATTCCGTGAGCATAACCGAGTCTATCCATCCTTTTTCTCTAGGTCTCACGATCTCGGAGGTCTCTCTCCTTTTTTGAGGAGCCATCAGATCAGTATCCTCTTCCAAGAATCTAGGTGGTGAAGTCTTGCCTACGATGACTTCGCCTCCGTCGACGTTCGCTTCAGGATTTATCAGACCGTCTTTATCCAATTTGCTGTACTGTTGGTCACTTCTAGCTCCTCTAACGTCGGGATCGGGGATTTCAAATTCGTCCTCTTGACCGCCGGGATACTTTCTCTCCTCAGCAGTATAAGTCCTAAAGAATGTAGATCTTGCCAAAGCCCTGTCGATAGCGGCTCTGTTCATAACCACTGCATCTTCCATATTATAACCATGATAAGGCATGACCGCAACAACGAAATTCTGTCCAGCAGGCCTTTCATTGTAATTGACTAAGTCCATGGTCTCTGTCTGCATGAGCGATAACTGTGGGTAATGAAGAAGATGTTGTCTTGTATCCGGCCTTGTCCTATAATTCGAAGCGGTCAATCCGAGAGCTTGTTTCATCATGTTAGCTCCCATCGAACATCTTGGTGCTGCGTTATGTTCTGCGAAAGGAACTAAACCGGTAGAGGCGCCTAGCATCAGAAGCGGATCGACCTCCATATGGGTGTGCTCTTCTTCGATATTGGATTCAACTCCCATTTCTCCACCGCATCTTCTGCATTCTAGTTTTGCTATATCTTCACCTTCACCCATGTTGGTCCATTTCACATCTGCTTCGGAAAGAGGTTCCTCGCATTCATCGCACATGCTCGGTATATCGAAGGGGTAAAGCGCGACATAGATATCTTCTTCTTCCTCAGCGTCTATCCACTCTATAAAACCGTCTTCAAAGAGGGAATCGATATCTCTTTTACCCTGCTCAAGCTCTTCTATGACTTCTGTGCCAAAATTAACACTACCGTCTTCTATTATCAAAAGCGGTCTTCTCACTCTACCCTCATCAGAATTTACGATCACTTCATTCATATCTTCATCGAATCTTATGTTGACCTGATCAGAAACGTCTCCTTTTCTCCTTCCTTCTCTAACATTTCTCACGAATTCATCAGGATCATTGACCACGCCTACGAGATCTCCATTAAGATAAACTTTCGTAGTTGCTTCACTCCCTGCACCCATCTCTCTAAGGCCAAGATCATGAAGATTCCATCGTACTTCCATGGCTTCTTCGCCCTTGGAAACATTTATCATGAGTGCTGAAGTCTTAACCAAGCCGCAGTTTTGACCTTCAGGGGTTTCATTTGGGCAGAGTCTCCCCCAATGTGTTGGATGGAGTTCCCTTGCTTCAAAATGAGGTTGACTCCTGGATAAAGGTGATTTTACTCTCCTTAAATGGCTTATAGAAGCCATATTTGAAGTTCTGTCTAAAAGTTGTGATATACCTGTCCTGCCGCCGACCCAGTTTCCTGTAGCCATGGCGTGTTGTAATTTATTGCTCAAAAGATCAGGTCTTATCGACGATTTGATCCTTATATCGCCTTTCTTTCTGAAATTCCTCTCGAGCTGGTATTTTAGATCTTTCAATAGATTAACGACTGAGACTCTAAAAAGATCCGACATTAGATCGCCAGCGAGTTTCAACCTTTTGTTAGCATAGTGATCTTTATCATCAGGTTCTCTTTCCCCCATATAGAGTTCAAGTATCTCTCTGGTCATCCTCCCAAGGAATACGGCTTTTTTCATCCTATTCTCTTTTTTGTCTCCGAGATGAGGAAGCAGTGACCTATCTAAGATCGATTCTATCTTCCTGCGTCTGTATTCTTCTGCCTGTCCTGTGGCGAACTTCCTTTCAAGGTAAGCCAAAGCGTCTTCTTGATCATATACTCCGTCTGGAGAGTACTCTTCTTCTTCTTGGCACATCTCTATATTCGCGAAGACAAGGCTCGCCATCTCAGGCTTCGTTACTATAGAATTGTAGATCTCCTCGTCCTTTTCCATTCCCAAGGCTTTCATCAAAACGATCAGAGGTATGTCTCCCTGGGCCGAGGGAACTGATACGTTTATCATCCCATCTTTTTTTCTCTCGAGCCTCGTCATAGCTCTGAAACCGTGTCTCTGTGAGAAGATTTTTGCGACTTCATGTTCCCTTCCATATTTTTCATTGATCTCGCACATAACTCTATTGGTCGCCATATCCTCGACTGCCATCAGATTTCTTTCTGTTCCACCGATCACGAAATAACCTTGAGGGTCTACAGGGTCTTCACCAAGCTCAGTTAGTTTGTCATCTCTAGACATCTCCGCAAATTCTTTACTCTCTGGGTTCATATTGAGTACTTCTTCTACTGTTTTTTCAAGGTTATTGGGGTGAAGGTTGCAGACCTTCGATCCAATCATGATTGGCAATCTTCCAATTGATATCCATCGTGGTTCTTCTTCCACCCCTTCTCGTATGATACTGAATTTCATCTCTAATTCAGCATCGTAGTATAAATCTCTCAATCTTGCCTCATTAGGGGTTAGCTTGTGCTCAGAACCGCTAGCCTCTTTGATAGTTGGTTTCCTTATTCGGATTGTAGGTTCTGCGTTGGGAGGTATCCTACCATCTTCACCTCTTTTTCTTCCAACTCTTATCTGTATGTCTTCACCGTCTACTTTTTCTGGGTCGAGTTTGATCTTCCCCCATCCTCCTTCGTCGAATCCTATCCTTATGTTATCTATTATCTTTTGAGCTCTGTTGTTTGGATTATCAGCTGTAGGTAAAAAATCATCGTACGATTCTATATGATGACCGACTATATCTGATTCTTCGAAAAAAGCTTTTACGAGTTCTCTCATCTAATATCATCCTCCATAAATTTCACAGATCATTTCAATCACGTTTCACTACCAGGCGGTAGGCCCTTGCAGAATCTGCTGTTCTGCTCTTCCTTTTCACTTCGATTATCCTTCCAACATTTATATCTCCGTGAACTTTTTCTAGTTCCCTTAGCGCTGGATCGGTTTTTCGTATCTTCGGTAAATTCTCTCTCTTGACTTCGAGTCCCTTTAAAATCTCTTTTTCTTCTTCTTTAGGCACGAGTTTATGTTCGGGAACAAGCCCGTGCTCCAATACGTTTATCTCATCCTTATTTCCCATTTTTGTTCCCCTTTTTTTGAACTTATATACAGAGGTAACGTGATCGACGGGCCTGTGGGGATTTCCGAGAATCACCTTTCGATGATCCATTTTCGAACCCCAGGCCATCTGGTTAAAAGCCAGATGCTCTATCCA
>CAZRWG010000152.1:0-4052 GCA_964603805.1 uncultured Thermoplasmata archaeon | reverse complement strand
TGACTATTTGATAAGTTTTACTGATAGATTTTCGATTTGAGCACATACATAATCTGATTATCCTGCAAATGACAATCATTTTAAATATAGACTCTTATACCCCTTCAACATGAAATCCGATGTCGAGATAGCGCAAGAAGCTGAATTAGAACCGATAAGTGATATTGCGAAGAAGATAGGATTGGATAAAGAGGATATCGAACCTAGAGGTAATTATGAAGCCAAATTATCTTTAGATACTATCAAAAAGTACAAGGATAAAGACGATGGAAATCTGATCCTCGTTACTACAATGACCCCTACTCGAAGTGGTGAGGGTAAAACAACCATTAGTATAGGTTTGACTCAGGCACTCTGGAAAATAGGCGATAAGGCGACATTGGGGATTAGAGAACCCTCGATAGGTCCCACTATGGGTATTAAAGGAGGAGCAGCTGGAGGAGGTTATTCTCAAGTTTTACCTATGGAAGATATCAATCTTCATTTTACGGGTGATATGCACGCGATAGGTATCGCTCACAATCTATTATCAGCTATGATAAACAATCATATGCACCGTGGAAATGAGATGAATCTAGACACTAGGAAGATAGTCTGGCCTAGAGTTTTAGACATGAACGACCGTGCTCTTAGAAATATAGTTGTAGGTTTAGGGGGGACATCTGACGGGATGCCTAACGAAACATCTTTTGGGATAACCGCTAGCTCAGAAGTCATGGCCATTTTGTGCCTTGCTGATGGTATCGAAGATCTTAAGGACCGACTTTCTGATATCATCATAGGGTACACTCACGGCAGGGAACCAGTAACCGCAGGAGAATTTGGAGGGGTAGGTGCCATGGCGGCTCTATTGAAACATGCTATCAAACCAAATCTAGTTCAGACTATAGAAGGCGTACCGGCCTTCATTCATGGTGGACCGTTCGCAAACATAGCACACGGTACTAGCAGTTTGCTTTCAACTAAGCTGGGGCTGAGCCTATCTGAATATTTTGTGACCGAGGCAGGTTTCGGTTCCGATTTAGGTGCTGAAAAATTCTTCAATATTGTCTGCCGAGAAGGCGATCTTGAACCGGAGGTTGTGGTCATGGTGGCAACGGTGAGAGCATTGAAACGTCAGGGTGGAGTTTCTAGGAAAAATTTAGATGAAGAAAATTTAGAAGCTATGAAGAAGGGTCTGCCGAATCTTGACAAACATCTCCAGAACATACAGATGTTCGGTGTTCCAGTTGTAGTCGCGATAAACAGATTTCCTTCAGACACTCAGAAAGAAATAGATTATCTCAAAGAGTTATGTGAAAATATAGAGGTTCCTTATGCTGTAACTGAAGTTTATCAGAAAGGTGGCGAGGGAGGGATCGAACTGGCGGAAGAGGTGAAAAAAGTTTGTGATGAAAAACAAAGTAAATTCAGACCTCTATATTCTCTCAAGGAAGATCCTGAGGAGAAGATAAGAGATATAGCTACAAAGATATATGGGGCGAACGATGTTGTATTCACTCCACAGGCTAAAAAGGATCTTAGACGGATTAAAAAACACAATTTAGCCGATCTACCAATTTGCATGTCTAAAACCCATTATTCTTTATCTGATGACAGAAAATTGAGAGGAAGACCGAAAGGTTTCAAGGTAAAAATAAGAGAGATCAGAGTTAATGCCGGTGCTGGATTCTTGATTCCGATGGCCGGCGATATTACGACCATGCCTGGACTTCCTTCACATCCCGCAGCTAAAGACATAGATATAGATGGAGATGGAAAGATATCAGGACTGTTCTGAGGTGTAAAATGAAAGTAGAATTGATAAACTATACTCCGGAACCTGATCGAAGTGCTGCGCACGCTGCATTGACCTGTTATAGTGAAGATATCCCAAAAAAAGAAGAGATGACTGAAAAAAAGATAGAAGAGATTCTAGGAAAGATAAAAGAAAGCGGACACCACAGCGTGATAGAACATGCCTCTTTTACTTTTGCAATCAAGGAGGTTTCTCGGACACTAACTCATCAACTAGTTAGGCACCGGTTGGCATCTTACAGCCAACAAAGCCAGAGGTACGTCGATATCGAAGATTTTGATCCGGTTGTACCTGGCTCTATAAAAGAAAACGAAGAAGCTAAAGAAAAATTCGATGGATTGATGGAAGAAGTTAAGGAGACTTATATAGAACTGAAAGGATTGGATGACGTTCCTTTAGAGGATGCAAGGTTCGTCCTACCTAATGCTACAAAAAGCAACATAATAGTCACTATGAACGCTAGAGAGTTATGGCATTTCTTTTCATTAAGATGCTGTAAAAGAGCACAGTGGGAGATCAGAGATTTGGCGAACAGGATGTTAGAACTGGTAAAAGAAAAGGCGCCGATAATATTTGAGGAAGCAGGGGCGCCCTGCGTAAGAGGGCCATGCCCGGAGAGCGAAGAATTCTTCTGTGGAGAGCCTATAAAAGGAGATGAATGAAAACGAACATTAAGTTCAATCGTCTACAGCCCTAACGAGCCATTTATCGCTGCCCTTCTTTATAACTTTTAATTTCACGCCCTCTCTGTTTTCAAAATCATCGTTTAGATAAAGTCCCATGTTCTTGAATATCGTGGGAGGTGCGGTGTAGCCTTCTACAAGGTTCATTTTGTCGGGCCTCAACTTGACCATATTATCCTTTTCCGTATTTCCTTGAACACCTTATATGTCTTTCCATATAATCGTTTTCACCTCCAGTCAAATCTTAAGAACACTTCGTCCGTTCAAGCCCCATACACTCCTTCATATCATACAGTGTCGTTGGCCCTTGTCCTTATGAGTTCTTTCTATCCATTGTTCCGCATGAAAACCTCGTGCTCCGTTTTCGATCATCTCTAGAGGCCTAATTTTTTGATGACGATGACTAGAATTCTTATCCTAGCCCATTGATTAATGTTGATGCTAACCTCTCGTATATAGAAAGTATAAGAAGAGGGTCTGCTTTTCGAAGTTCTTCTAAAAGTAAATAATTAATATCTCTTAAATTCAGGTTAACTAAAGAAAGCAAAACTATGTTACGAGCTCTTTTTCTGTTCTTTGGTAGCTTAGATGCTCCCCTCCATCGATGATATTTTTTATAGTCATCACAGTTTTCCACACTTCGTGGTATGTATTATATAGAGGGGAGAAAGCCAAACGGATGACATTCGGCGGCCTAAAATCGGTGATAAATCCTTTTTCTCTCAGTAAACTGCTGATTGCGTCTGCATTTTCGTGTTGGATAGCAACGTGACTGCTTCTTTCCTCTGATTTTTTAGGAGAGAGTACTTCCACTCCATATTCTTCATTCAGATATTCTTCAAGGAGGTGAATAAAATAATCAGTTATATCTTTAGATTTGTTACGGATATTATTCAATCCGGCTTCTTTTATTACTTCTAAAGAACCGAGTAGAGGTGCGCTGCCCAATATAGTAGGGGAAGAGATCTGCCAACCTCCGGCACTTTTTTCGTGAACGAAATCGAGAGCAAGATCGAACTGTTTCTCCTTTTCATAGCCGAACCATCCTTTCATCTTCGGCTCTTTTTCAAAATGCTTTTCATTGAGGTATAAAAAAGCGGTACTTCCAGGACCTCCATTCAGATACTTGTAACCGCACCACATAGCATAATCTACACCCCACTCGTGAAGTTTATGAGGAATTATACCTACAGAGTGACTGCAATCGAAACCGATAACGATATCTCTTTCATGAGCTTTCTCAGTAAGATACTCCATATCAAGTAATTGGCCGCTCCTGTATAGAACGGAGGGTAGATGGATTAGGAAAACGTCGTCCGTCATCATCTCTACGATTTTATCTTCGTTAAGTAGATGTCCATCAGAGCTAGGGACCAATTTGAGTTTCTTTTCCGGGTCAAAACCTTTCAATTCTATAAGTCCTTCTAAAGCGTAAATATCTGTAGGGAAATTTAGTTCATCCGCAAGTATCTTGTCTTTACCTTTTTTCGGCTTAAAGAGAGTAGAGACCAGGGCGTGAATATTGACGGTAGTTGTTCCGGTCCCGACGACTTCTTCAGGTTTTGCTCCCA
>CAZRWG010000151.1:0-4054 GCA_964603805.1 uncultured Thermoplasmata archaeon | reverse complement strand
TCCTTTCGAATCTGATGTTAGTTGGCAAAAATCTTAGGAGCAGACCTGAAGCGGCAGAGATGATCGAAGGATAGAGAAAAGCACTGTATGCTGATCTTTCTCCGTATATATATGCTACACCTAATGGTATTAATAACAGACCTGAAACTATAGCTAAAAGAAGACCTAGCTCATTGAGCAACAATAAATAGTCTTCCTTATGATATATCCATTTCATTGGACCTCGCCTGAATCCGGATCATACGATGCCGAATCTTTTCTTCTCCTCAAATAATTTCTTGACCTGTTTTACTTTACCGGTTCTAGCAAGTACCGTAACTATATCATCAGGTTTTATCTGTGTATTACCATCAGGTATTACAGAATTTTCTCCTCTCATTATATCGACTATAATTACTCCTTTAGGCAATCCGGTATGTTTTATCTTTTTTTGAGATATTGGCGATTCATCCGTAACTGTGAATTCTAACAATTGTGCATCTTTCTCACCAATAGTGAGAATAGTTCGAGACTCTCCGAGATTGTTTTTTATCTGCATTGCACTAGCTCTGGTAGTACTAACTGTATTTTCAATACCTAGACTGGAGAAGACTCCCTCGTTTTTAGGTTTGTTTACTCGCCCGATCACTTTTGGAACCTTAAATATCCTTTCTCCGAGCTGACATGCGATGAGATTGGTCTTATCGTCTCCGGTGACAGCTACAAGAACGTCCGCCTTGTTCAGACCTGCGTCTTTTAAATAGTCCAAGTCGGTGCCGTCACCTTCGATAATCAGGGCATCGAATTCTTTGGACAGTTGCTCCGCTAGTCTTTCGTCCTTTTCCATCAGCACTACGTCGTGGCCTTCAGGGAGTAGCAACTTGGCGAGGTCAGTGCCTACTCTGCCGCCACCTATACTGACCACGTACATGACTATTACCGATTTAATGAACGGTCTCTACTATTTTAGAGTTTTGCATTGTATTATCAGTCTTTAAATTTTTTCCAGAGGTTCAAAGGAACTAGGGAAAAGTTATTTTAGCAACTATTTGAATTATTCATCCGTAGAGATCATGAATACATACAACGGTCCCTTACTGAAAGAAGATGGATTCATCCAGACAGAGATAGGAGTTGAAGAGAGGGAGATAAAGACCTTTGAGGAAGGGGGTGATGGAGGAGAAAATGCTATTATAATTCCTGCCTTTTACGATTCACACACACACATCGCCGATTCTGTTGTTGACGAACCACCCACTGGAACTATAGAGGAGATAGTAGGACCAGGGGGGTTGAAAGAGAGAGAACTAAGATCGGCAGGAAAGGAAGAGACTATCATTTCTATCAAGAACTATATGAAAGAGATGGTCTCCTATGGAGTGAGCCACTTTATCGATTTCAGAGAGGATGGTATAGAGGGGATAAAGCTTTTGAAGGAAGCTTTTACCTCCTTGGAAAAAGATCTTTCTATGGGAGTCTTGGGCCGTCCCAAGAAGAGGAGATATAATCATGATGAGTTAGAGGAGATACTATCCATGTCTGACGGTATTGGTCTGAGTGCTTACCGGGACTGGGATGAGTCCCATCTCAGGAGTGTCGCAGATAACACCGCAAAAAAAGATAAACCTCTAGCTCTTCACTGCTCTGAAGATGTTAGAGAGCCGGTAGAAGAAGTTCTAGACCTTTCCGTCCATCATCTGATCCATATGATAGAAGCCGACGACTCGGACCTTGAAAGATGTGCAGAAGAAGAGATACCTATAATCGTCTGTCCTAGATCTAACATGTTCTTCGGCAAGATGCCCAATATCCCTAAAATGATCGAGCACGGGATAACTTTATCACTCGGTACTGATAATGCTATGGTCAGCAACAGCAATATCTTCAGAGAGATGGAGACCGCTTACAGGGTCTCGAGGATGAAAGGCGACATATCACCTATCGAGATTCTGAAGATGAGTACATGGAATCCTAGAAAAACGTTAAAACTAGATTCTTTCGATGACCGGACAGAAAGATACCTCGTTCTGAAGAAGAAGTCAGGAGATCCAGCATTCAATCTTGTCGTCAATACATCTCCTAAAGATATAATAGAAACTGTGTGGTGTGAAGATGGAAGAATATAATAGGATCATAATACCTACGGACGGTTCGGAGGAGAACAAGAAAGTAGTCGACGAAGGTCTATCATTGGCTAGGATGTTAGGTTCAAAAGTTAAAGTTCTATTCGTTGTCGATACAGGGAGTCTCTCTGGTTTACCTCCGGACGATATGATCACATCATTAGAGGCCCAGATTGAGACCAAAGCGAATGAAATTCTCAGCGATATAGAGGAAAGAGCGGAGGAGTGGGGTATACCTTTTGAAAAGAGCATACAGAAAGGCGGACCTTCCGATATCATAGTTTCTGAAGCTAAAGAAAACGATCTTATAGTAATGGGACATCACACTCGTTCTGGACTTTCACGTCTAATAACGGGCAGTACAGCACAAAAAGTTATTAGGAAGGCGGAATGTCCTGTAATGGTAATAAGATTGGAGGAAGATCAATCATGAATGAAGAGAAAAAAGTCAAAGACCTTATGACCAAAGACCCTATAACTGCGGAACTTCCCGGAAATAGAGTAGATGTCATAAACAAGATGATCGAGCACCAGTTAACAGGGATGCCAGTTGTGAAAAATGGTGAATTGAAAGGATTGATTACAAGAATCGACTTCTTCAAGAATCCTGGGGAAGATCAGTTGGCTCTGATATATAGGAAAGAGCAACCGAGTATATCTCATGAAGCGGATATCAAAGAGGCTATGAAGATTTTTGCTGAAAACGAGACTCACTATATCCCCGTAAAAGATGCAAATGATTCCTGCGTAGGTATACTCACCACGGCTGACATACTACCTTACATATCTGAAAAAGATATAGACACCCCTGTTGGAGAAGCTATAGGAAGAGACTGTGTACCTCTCTATGTAAAAACGCCAATCAAGGTTGCTTTACAGACCATGTCTTTGACCGGCATCTATGCTTTCCCAGTAGTTGATGAGGATACGGTTTTGACTGGTATCATCACCGATAGAGATCTGTTCGACATGAGCGAAATAGACGGCCAAATAGAGAAATCCGACCTCGGTCTAGAAGAGGACGAAGACAGTTGGTCGTGGCAGGGATTGAAAAATGTCATGAAATTGTATTATGAAGAGTCTAGAATCGATCTACCGAAGATATGTGTAGAGGATGCCATGGTAGAAGATCCTATGACGGTCTATAATCAGACCTCGATCTCTAAAGCGGCACAGATGATGGATGAGAACGATTTCGGTCAATTGCCTGTTGTTGATGAGATGGATAATCTAGAGGCCATGCTGTACGAGTTAGATCTGATCGAAACATTACTCTGAGGTCGATTTCGATGACAGAGAAAGAGGACCTCCTTTCGATGTGCAAGAGAAGAGGTTTTTTATGGCGTTCTGCGGAGATATACGGCGGAGAAGCTGGATTTTACGATTACGGTCATCTTGGTGCCAAATTGCTCGATAGTTGGAAGCAGATATGGAAGGATTTTTTCCTAGGACTTGACGAGAATTACCATATGATATACACCAACAATATAATGCCCTACAGCGTGATGGAAGCTTCGGGTCACGTCGACCACTTCTCCGACATAATGATCAAATGTAAAAGTTGCGACTCATACTTCAGAGGAGATCATCTGATAGAAGAGGAAACGGGAGAGAATGCTGAATGGATGGGAAAAGAAGATATGAAGGAGAAGATAGAAGAACTTAACCTATCCTGTCCAGACTGCGGCGGCAACTTCTCTGAACCTGAAGATTTCAACATGATGTTTAACGTCTCCTTGGGACCTACCGGTGAAAAGAAAGGATTTCTAAGACCGGAGACCGCTCAGGGTACCTACATAAACTTTAGAAGAGAGTACAGGGCTTTACGAAAACAGATGCCTATGGGACTTGCCACCATAGGTTCAGCTTTCCGAAATGAGATATCTCCTAGACAGATAGTCTTCAGGAAGAGAGAGTTCCTTCAGGCAGAACTTCAGATTTTCTTTGTCCCG
>CAZRWG010000150.1:0-4057 GCA_964603805.1 uncultured Thermoplasmata archaeon | reverse complement strand
GCGATCACCACTATCCCGATTATCTTGAAACCTCTCTGCATTTCACGACCTCCTTATAATTCAATCAAGATGTTGAGATATAAAATTTTTCTTTTTACTGATATACTCGTTATTACTCAAATCCAATTTAGATTTGTTCCCGACCTTGGCATATATCATGTCATCTCATCGGCCCTCTTCAATGGACTCATCACTTGGTTCTGATCCTTCGTCGGCATCTCGAGATGAAGAGTCAATACCCAAAAGATCTCCAATATTCTTTTCTCGGTATTTGTACATCCATAGGACTGATACAGATATCAAAGCTAGGATCCCGATGGATAATCCCAATACCAATCCAATATCTAAAGGTTCTTCATTGACCAAAACGTTCCTCTCGGTCATCTCAACGATTTTATCGTCCTCTAGGATGTTGACTTGGATCCTGTATTCTCCCGCTGAAGGTGACCATTCAAATTCTAACTCTCGTTCTTCCTTACCCTCTAGAGTGACCTCTTCCGATCTAACATGTTTAGAGCCTTCACCTTCAAATATCTCCAATTCGACGGTATAAGTACCTTCGATATCCCCTATATTGGTCACTAAACATATAACTTCGAGTTCTCCAGACATGACCTCTTCACCGGGTTCGATGATACTTACCTCAAAGTAAGCCTCTCTCAAGAAATTAGCACTTATCTCTTTATCGTCGTCCATCGTGAGATTTAAATATTTTTCCGTACTCTCCACATCACCTGACCAGCTATCAAATATCCAGCCATCTTCCGGGATAGCGGTCAATTTCGCTTCAGCACCGTGTTTGTATTCCTCTTTTTCAGGATCTACATCTACATATCCTTCGCCCTCTACATCTATATCTAAACGATGAAGAGCCACATCAAAAACGGCTTCGATCTCGTAATCATTCTTGATCTCGGTTATGTTTGTTTCTTTTGATTCAAGACATTCTATATTCTCTATATCTCCGGTCCATTCAACGAATCTATAACCCTCATCGGGCTCCGCTTTAAGCTGTATGGATTCGCCATAGTTCCTGTGAAAAGATCCTTCCCCTGGTTTTTCGATTGATCCTCCTTCTGTCGAAGATATACTGATTGTCAAAGTAGAAGGTTTTCTAGTCAGTAACCTTGCGGTTTCACCATAATGCTTTCCAACACCTTCAGCACACGGTCTGAAATAGTAAGCGGTGTCAGGCTCTAGCCCATATATAGTGTAGTCAAATTCTTGAGGTTCATACAGCATCTCTGAAGTGGTCTCATTCCACTCGTCGTCTTCATCTTCTCTGTACTGGAAATACACTTCGGCTTCATCCGCCAGACCTAGATGGGTGAGCTCAGCGTTCAAAACTGCAGAATTGAATGTGACTTCACTAGCCGACCTAGGAACCACCCAAGGCGTCTCCGGGGTATCAGTAGTGAATTCTTCGAGATTCCCTACAGTAGTAGTTAATCTCCCATCGTAATAGATCTGGATATGAGCATAATAATAATAAGTCGTCTCAGGGGATAAACCGTCTAGGTTGAAGAAAAACTCACCGATTTCATCGAAAGTGCCAACTGAGACACCTCTAAAAATTGGGTAAGATTGCGAGCGGTATGCGAAAGAGACTTCCATCCGAGCAGGTGTATCAACACCTATCAGTTCACCTCTCAATAACGCGGAGGAAGGTGTTATAGCTTCAGCAGATAGAGTGTTAATTTTTACAGAAAGATATTGGGACTCGATCTGTTCCTTTCTATCCGATGTTATAATTAAAGGATATCCATCGATCTGTGAATCCTCATGAGTCCTCTCAACTGTCTCCCAAACATCGTAAAACTCGAATCCCTCCATATATTCTAGAGCATCCACCCCTGTCATCTTCTCCGTGTCGAGTCCAACACCTCCAGAAGACGAATTTGAATCGCTCGTTTCTATATTCCAGTAAGAACTATCGACTTGGCCCTTTTCCAATCGTCCGATCAAACCTCCTGGAGTCGATACTTCAAAAACTCTTCCGATGGAATATGAATTGCTCAGATAACCGCTGATATTTCTTTCTTTGTCGCCCTGTCTACCTATCAAACCGCCTCCGATTTCAGCGTTAAAAACATCTCCCAGTGAGTATGTCCTATCCACTTCACCTAGATTCCATCCAATCAATCCACCGGCGAACGTATCCTTACCACGATATGTATTAACGTCGACCGTTGTCCAAGACTCATATATGTCTCCCTCGTTCTGGCCTACCAGACCACCCATCGGGCCTTTTTGATAATCATTATAGTCTCCGCTCACTGATCCAAAAGAATACGCTCCTCTAACCTCTCCTCTGTTCAAACCGATCGAACCACCGATTTTATCATTTCCGATCATACTGCCAGAAAAATCGGAATCTAAGACTAAGCCATCGTTCATCCCTACCAGACCCCCTATCATCGTATCTCCCCTCACATCGACACCTCCAGGTCCTCCTGACGCAGAAGAGTTGTTCACTTCACCTAGGTTCTCTCCGACAAGTCCTCCCGAGATCACTGATCCACTGACAGAACAATACACGTCTGAATTAGCGAGTTCTCCTTCGTTAGTACCAACGATACCACCTGACCTCTCAGTTCCATAAACACTAGCCGTGTGTTCCGTCTCATTTATTATCCCTAGATTATGTCCTACGAGTCCACCGGTTTTAAAACCTCCGTACACTCTGCCATCTGTGGAACAACCGATGATCTCGCCTTCACTACGGCCTACAAGGCCTCCTACATAGGATCCCAAGGCACCCTGTATCCTAATTTCTTCCAAAGACAGGTCGACGATCTGCGAGTTCTTATCTATCGAGGCGAAAAGACCTAGATGATCCTCGTACCGCCTGTCCAAGTCTAGATCTCTGATCACATTTCCTTGTCCGTCAAAATTCCCTCTGAACGGTTCATCGGCATCTCCTATCGGATCCCAAGCTTGTTCTGTCTCCATATATTCTTCATAACCCCGAGTGGTCTCGTCGAGATCTCTTTGTAGAGTAAAATTTCCTAAAAGATCGTACCTGACGTTGTAGAGTTGTTCCCAATCAAAGATATCATAATCTATCTTTTCAAAAAGGGCTGTTACACTCTTATTTTCGTCAACCGTGACTGCGATCTTACTATCTCTTGATTCTACATCTCCTTCCCATCCTTCTGGTGAGAAACCCCTATCAGGTATAGAATCCAATATGATCTTCGCGTTTTCAGAATATTTGTGATCGCCCTCAGTAGGTACGGTAGTTCCACCTTCTTCAGAGTCCAGGATCAGATTGTATGTCCTTTCACTTTTCTGGATCATCCATCTCTCTCCTTCGCCTTCCTCCCAACCAAAGTGAGGATGTCCACGTTCAGTTTCCACCGTTTCTATATCCCAACCCGCGAACTCGAATGTACTAGACGAGTTGAACTCTTCATCAGTCAGAGCCATACTATCGAAACCGCCGACGTCACATTCTGGTAGGTCCTCGTGATAAAAAGAATTTTTTACTTCTCCATAATCGTCCCGGCCTATCAGACCCCCTTCGGAATAGCTCCAACTATCATAAAATTCGCTTACCGAATAAGAATTGATCACATAACCCTTATCTCCTGCACTACTATCACCGAGCTGTCCAACTAGGCCACCCATGTAATCTCCTAGAATAATAGCGTTTTTAACATAAGAATCGCTTATATTGCCTAAATTAAAACCTACAAGGCCGCCGCCTCGACGGTAAGCTAATACCTCGCCTTCTGCATAAGAATACGAGATCTCTCCAGAGTTATAGCCTACCAATCCGCCAACATTGCGACCACTCCAAACGTCATGATCGAGGTGAGAACTTGAACCGATTATTTCCCCTTCGTTTTTACCGACTAGGCCACCGATGTCTCCATATCTATAAATATAAAAATCATCTCCTACACCGAGATCTGATTCGATCTCAGAATGAGTCGAAATGATCGTTCCTTTATTCATGCCGACTGCTCCTCCGATGTAGGAGTCGTAAAAGGCTGAAAGCTCACCCGTGACCTCGCAGTTATTGAGAAGGCCTTCATTGATACCAGCAAGAGTA
>CAZRWG010000149.1:0-4094 GCA_964603805.1 uncultured Thermoplasmata archaeon | reverse complement strand
AGATAATGAATATCCTACCGATCCTCAAAGACGATTTTGTTGAAGTGTGTCATAAGATCTTGGAAGGAAATCTAACATCTCTCGAATTCGAGAACAGAGCTACAGTCGTAACTTACAAGGTTCCCTGGGATTACGGCAGAGATGAGGAATATAAAGGAGACAAAAAAATCGATATGTCTAAGGTTAAGAAGATGGAGAAAGAATACAGTAGCAATCTGAGGGTGTATCCTGCGGCTCTTGAAATAGAGGATGGAGAGTACTACGCTCAAAGTTCTAGAACTATAGCTCTTGTAGGTATAGACGAAACGATAGAAAAAGCAAGGTCTATATCACAACAAGCAGTTGAAAAAATAAAAGGCGCTGATCTCCGGTACAGGAATGATATCGCCTCTAAAGAACATATACAAAAAAGTAAAGATCATATGGCCGACTTAAGGAAATAGAAAAATCGGCCATTGAAAAAATTTTTTTCACTTTGACTCTCTTGACCACACCATGTGATCTACGGGTTTTTCTCCTTCACCTATATCTAGACCGTTCTTGATAGCATCATCTATAAATCTCTTACCTATCTCAACAGATTTTTTGATCGAATTTCCTTTCGCAAGGTTTGCTGTAATAGCGGAAGAGAATGTACAGCCAGTCCCGTGTTTATGAGATGTGAATTTTTCTCCGTAAATCTCTCTAAAACTTTTACCATCGAAGAAGATATCTATGACCTCTTCTCCAGCATCACCAGTTTTTACTACCACGTTTTCAGCTCCCATGTCATAGAGTTCTTGGGCAGCGTCCTTCATATCATCAATAGATTTTATCTCTATACCTGTAAGCTTTTCGCCTTCTCTTATATTCGGTGTGATTACTATGGACCTGTGGACCATCTCATCTATGTATTTCTCAACTGCTTCATCCTTAATCAACTGGTCACCTGATTTAGTCACCATCACCGGATCCACTATGACCTGAAGTTCCCACTCGTCTATCTTCCCTGCTACAGTTTCTATTATCTCCGAGTTTGAGAGCATACCAGTTTTGACAGAATCAACAGATATATCGTCTAAAACCGTGTCTATCTGCTCCCCAACGATCTTTGAGGGGATATCATGAACTGCTCTTACCTCTTTGGTATTTTGCGCCGTAACTGAAGTGATTACAGCGGTTCCATAAACGTCGAAGGCAGAGAAGGTTTTCAGATCTGCTTCTATACCTGCTCCCCCTCCAGAGTCGGAGCCCGCTATGGTCAATGCTACGGGTATTTTTTTCATGTTTCTCTTTAGTCCTCTTTATGCAATCGCCATCTTCCGAGGAAAAGATCGATACCTCCATCGTCTTTGACTTCGAATCGAACCGTGTTCTTTTCCCCGTTTCCATCCAAGTAGTAAAATTCGAGATCATCTACATCCTTCGTATCCGGTATCAGTATAACTTTTGTACTTTCTAGCCTTTCTTTAACAGTGAGTTTGAGAAGTCCAAATTCTTTTTCGATCTCCATCTCTTTGATACCTCTGTATGACTTGTAAGTTCCAGTTAATTGGTCCATTCGCTCGTTCCTTTTGAAGTAGATGAGTTCGCTTCCATCTTCCCCTTTCACCGTTTTGATGATTCTCTTAGCCACCTCTTCATACGAACTTCCAGGTATGGTGTTGCCACAAACGGCGATGCCAATATCCCCAACAAATCCGATAAAGCCGCCTGAAACTGCTATAGAACCGCCGTGGCCTACGAACTTTTCACCATCAAATTCCTTCACAGCCCATCCGAAACCGTAGTCACCAGTTTCTCTAGTAATATGAGAATCGTGAGCCTTTTCCAAAAGTTTCGGATCTACCAGTTGTTCACCATTGAATTTTCCTCCGTTCATATTCATGATTAGATAATTAGCGAGATCGTTGGCTGAGCTCAACATTCCTCCTCCAGGATGCCCTATTTCCCTTAGAGGATAAGGTGTCTCTTCAGGTCCTTCTTCACCCATGAAATATGGAGTCATGATGTCGTCTTCATCTTTATCATACTCAAACCTTGACCTCTCCATATTTAAAGGCTCGAATATCTCATTATGGATGAATTCTGGAAAGGACTTACCGCTAACTTTTTCGATTATCTGTCCGAGTAAAGCATAGCCGGAATTGAAGTAAAAGAACTCTTCACCAGGTTTAGCCGCAATTTCTTCCTTAGCATTATTCAGATGGGTGTAAAAATCATCTAGATCGCTTAAAGGCAGACCTCGTTCATCCATCTCTATCAATCTGTCTATCAAAGCTTCGCTGACGCCCAATGAAGGCATACCAGAAGAGTGTGTCAATAGGTTATATATCGTTACGTCGTTGTCCCACTTTGTAGGTACATATTCAGTTATATCATCATCTAGACTCACCTCGCCTCTCTCTACCAGCTTTAATATCGCAAGGGCGGTAAAAGATTTGGTCACTGAAGCCATTCCGTACAGAGTATCGGGAGTAGCGGGAATATTTTCCTTCAGATTTCTTGTACCAAAACCTCTAGTGTAAATCTTCTCGTCCCCTTTAACTATAGATATGCTCATCCCAGGAACTTTATTTTCAGTCATCCAGTCCGCTATAAAATCTTCAATCTCCTCTTTTACATCAGGAGATAGTTTGGCCGTTTTTTCATCCATGTCGGTTACACCTCGATTCGTGATTTCGTAGGAAAGATATCAGTAAATAGTTTTTTGGTCTTAAAAGGATTTTATATCCATAAAGTCTATTACACTATTATAATATGTTTATAGTGGAAGACATAACTCATGAAAAATTCGTTATGTCCTCCACAACTAGTCAAAGGCGCAAAGAATCAACAAAAGTTACGTCTTTGACTATAAATAAGGAATTATAGGAAGTGAAGATCATGACGAAATGTGAGAAACTAGATGTTTTAGGAGAGACGTGCCCGGTTCCGCTTGTCGAGACCAGAAAAGCCGTGAGAAAATCATCCCCTGGAGATATCATCGAAGTTATTGGTAACCATCCTGAGTCGAAAGAAGAGATACCAATGGCCGTTGAAGAATTAGGTTTAGAACTTCTAGATATCGAAGAAAAGGGGGATCAATGGAAGATCAGGATAAAGATCCCGGAGGAGGATTGAGTTGGCGGAAGGTGAAAAGGCAACTCTGATAGTCCATAGCGGAGAGTTTGATAAAGTTTACAGCGCCTTGATAATAGGCACAGGAGCTCTCTCTATGGGGATGGAAGTTTCAATGTATTTCACCTTTTGGGGCCTTGAAAGATTGAAGAAGAACGAGTTGGATAAGGGTCCTTTATCAAGGATGAATTTTCTCGGACTCGGTAAATGGTTCATGAAAAGGAAGCTTAAGAAAAAAAATGTTAGAGAGATGGATGAACTCATTAAAGATTTTCATGAACTCGGTGGTAAGATCTTAGCCTGCGATATGACCATGGATATAATGGGTGTAGATAAAGAAGATTTGAGAGAAGAAGTTATAACTGATTATTGTGCAGTCGGCACATATATTAAGGAGGCGAAAGAATCAGATGTTACACTCTTCATATAGGTGGTAAAGATGAAGGATGAAATAATTTATTTGGATAACGCGGCGAGCTCGAAGATGGACGAAGAAGTTTTCGAAGCTATGAAGCCTTACATGCTGGATAATTTTGCCGTTGCTACTTCAGATTTCGCCTATAGTATGGGGGTCGAGGCGAAAGAAGCATTGAATGATGCACGTGAAAAGATAGCTGGTGAGATCGGAGCTTCTCCTGATGAATTTATTTTCACCTCCTGCGCTACAGAATCGAGCAATTTAGCTTTGAAAGGAGTGGCAGAGAAGCTTTCAGATGATGGAGATCATATTATAGTATCTGATATAGAAGACTTTCCCGTACTCAATACGGCTAAATCTTTGGAAAAGAAGGGATTTGACATAACTTATCTAGATGTAGATGGAGAAGGTTTTGTTGATCTTGATATGCTTGAAGATTCCATCAGTGAAGACACAGTCCTAGTGTCAATCCAGCACGGAAACCAGGAGATAGGGACTCTCCAGGATATTGAAAAAATCGCGGAGATCTGTGAAAAAAATGATGTTCTCTATCATACAGACGCAACTCACACCTTTG
>CAZRWG010000148.1:0-4122 GCA_964603805.1 uncultured Thermoplasmata archaeon | reverse complement strand
GTGGAGTTGGGTACAGGTAAGAGTGTTACAGAGATAATAGAATCAAATGATCTCGGACCTGAAATACCTGAAGACCTTTTGGCACTGATGGAGAAAGCAGTTAATCTGAAGGATCATCTCGAAGAGCATCCTAAAGATAAATCCAACATAAGATCGTTGAGATTGGTTGAATCAAAGATCAGACGGCTCGTAGACTATTATAAAGAGCAGGGCAAGCTGGAAAAAGATTGGAGATACTCGATGGATAAAGCCGAGATACTTACCCAATAAAAATGAGATGGGAGTGGAAGGGAATTTGTTTGACATTCCCCCTGATTTAGAAAATAAGTTGGAAAAGGCTACCTCTATCCTTGAAGATCATGATAAGTTCAGACTGATCACCCATTATGACGCCGATGGCATTGCGGCTAGCGCTGTAATAGCTAGAACGGTTATGAAATATCAGAAAGGTTTTCATACTACTTTTATAGATTCTTTTCCGGAAAAAATACCGACTGGTTATCCTATAATTTTTACCGATATTGGAAACAGTTACCTAGAGCGTATATCGAAATTAGAGGAAGATGTTGTGGTGTTAGACCATCACCAGGTTAGAAATGATCCAAGTGAAACGAGATTAGAAAACAAGGTTTTCATCAATCCTCATGATCATGGTATCGATGGATCTCAAGAGGTGAGTGGCGGGACTCTTGCATTGTTGTTGGCTGTTAGTTATGATAGCACTAATTGGGAAGAAGCTATTTACGGTCTAGCAGGAGCTGCTGCAGATAAACAAGCTATTGGTGGTTTTACCGGATTGAATCGAAAGTTACTGGAAAAATCAGTTGAGAAAGGCTATCTGGAAGAGAAAACAGGGCTGTTCATAGATGGAGAGAACGTTCTCGATGCTCTTATGAAAGCCTGTGATCCATATTTTCCTGATATCAGCGGGAAAAAGAATACGATTGAAAATATGTTAGATGATCTCGATATCGATCCAGATGCTAGATCGGAGTCTATAAACATCGAGAAAAAAAGAAATTTGAATAGTCTCTTGGTCTTATCTCTTCTTAGACGAGATATTCCCTCTTATGTAATAGAATCTATCTACGGGACTCACCACGTTTCAACTCATAATGGTTTGGAGGTAGATACACTCTATAAACTTCTCAATTCTTGTGCAAGGAATAATAAACCTGGATTAGGCCTTTCCCTCTGTTTAGGAGATGATAGAGCCTTTGAAGAGGCAAAAAAGATCAGAGATCGACATAGAAAGCAGATCATAGATAAATTAGACAGATTAGATAGAAAATTAGAAAAAAAAGAACATATCCAATTTTTTTACGAGGAAAAAAAGACTATGAAAGGCGAACTAGCAGGATTGGGAATGTTATATCTTCTAAAACAAGATATGCCGGTTTTAGGTATTACAGAATTGGATGATAAAGCAGACATTTCTGCTAGGTCTACCAAAAGGTTGGTTGAAAAAGGATTAGATTTAGGGGACCTCTGTAATAGATTGGCTAGAAAATTTGATGGAGAGGGGGGTGGCCATGACATCGCGGCAGGGGCAACCATAGAAAAAAAGGATTTAGATGAATTTCTGAAGATGATGGATGACGAAGTTGGTAAGGCCCTTGGAAAAGGATAAACTACCGAAGATTTTATATTTCATATAGATGTTTTGTACAATCTATAAGAGCTAAAAAGTGGGGATCCAGATTGCCTTTTGGTCAAAGTGAAGAGAAGGTGAAAAAAGAAATCGAGAAAAGGATGTCTAAGATACATGAGAGTAAAAAATCTACCGCCGTCTCCGAATACATGGACCTTTTGGATTATATTCTAAATAAAGAAAATAAATTGAATGATACTCAATTCGTTACTGATAAGTTGAATGAGATCGGTGAAGGGCTACTTAATTTAGGTGAAAATATGAAAGCGATACAGTGTTTCGATAAAGCTCTAAACAGAAATCCAAACGATATCGAACCTCTACTTAAAAAAGGAAAGGCATTCATGAACATGGATGAGATGAATGAATATGCATTAAAATGTTTTAACGATGTATTAAAAAAAGATCCAGATAATAAACGGGCGATTCTAAATAAAGCAAATGTATTTCGTATATTAGGCTGGGAATCTAATGCGATTCGTACATTCCGGGAATTTATAGAGAAAGATCCCAAGAACATATCTAAAATCCATAAATTGGTAAAACAAAATCCTGACGATCCTATTCTATGGAGAATTGAAGCAGAATATTTTGAAAAAGAAGACAAAATAGAGAAAGCTATCAAAGCATATGAAAAGATATTGACATTGGAACCAAAAAACGAAACTGCTATTGAGAAAATCGTTGAATTAGGTTCTAAAAATGTTTCGATGGTTATACAGCAAGGAGAAAAGCTTGAAAGAAAAGGTCAGAGGTCCTTAGCTAGAAAATTATATGAAAAAATTTTAGAGAAAAAACCTGAAAATTTAGAAGTCATAGAAAAGTTACTATCTTTTGAACCAGAAAACGTTGAACTCCTCGGAAAAAAAGCGCAGCAGCTGGAAAAGAGAGGTGAGATCGAAGAAGCAAAAGAGACCTATCGGAAATTTTACGAACTGAAAGATGATATGCTGGGATATTATAATAAAGCCCTAGAGATTAATCCAGAAGATAAAGAATTACTCTATGAAAAGGGAGAATTATTCTATAACAAAAAAGAATTTAAGGAAGCTTTAGAAACTTACGAGCGATTATTTGAATTGGGAGAAAATGATTCTGATCTTTGGCACAATAAGGGGGCTTGTCTCTATCATTTAGAAAAATACGAAGAGGCGATAGAGGCATTCGATCAAGCTCTCCAAAAGGATGAAGACGACCTTGAAGCCTGGTCTAACAAAGGTTTGGTTCTTTATGAGATGGGGAGATATGAGGAGGCGATGGATAATTTCAATGAAGTAGTGAAAAGGGATCAAAACTATTCTCAAGTTTGGTTTTACAAAAGTTTAGTTAGTGCTAAGCAAGATGAAGAGAAAAAGGCAAGAAACTTCTTGAAAAGAGCGATAGAGCTTGATCAGAAATTTAAAGAAAAAGCCAAGAACGAAGACGCTTTTGATAACATGAGACATGAAGAATCTTTTAGAAAATTATTATCCTAAATAATGAACAAAATCGAGATATCAGAAGGACTTTTTTTAACGTCGGATTACTGCGCTTGGTATAAAAAAGAAAGGACAGTAATAGTAGCTGATTTTCATCTTGGATACGGAACCGTTTTGAAAGAAGATGGGATGTCAATACCGACTTTTCAAATGGAGAATATATTAGATAGGTTAGCAAATATTAAAAATCGATATGAGCCAGATTCTTTCATCGTATTAGGTGACTTTAAACATAACTTTGGCAGAAGTAAAAGTCAAGAGTTCAATGAAATCCTTGATATTGTAGACTACCTCATGGAGGACTGTTCGTTGATAATGATAAAAGGGAATCACGATAATTACCTACAAAATTATGCCAATATAAAAGGTGTGCCTTTTTATGAAAAAAATATGCTCCTAGAGGACATGAGTTTGACGCATGGTCATCTGAAGATCCGATGGGAAGGTCTACAAATCATGGGTCATGAACACCCAGCTATCGAAATAAAAGACGAAGTCGGTTCAAAACTAAGATTGCCATGCTTTCTTTACCATCCTAAACGTGAGATAGTCGTTTTGCCAGCTTTCGACCCTCTAAGCGAAGGGAGAAATGTTATCGAATCTGATTCTTTTTTCTCAAAAAATTTAGAAGGTATAAAACCTGACAATTTTCAGATCTATGCGATCTCAGAGCAAGGGATATTAGATTTTCACAAAGTGCAAGAAGTGAGGGAAGCTGGATCTTATTTTGGCTGATCTGCAGTTGGAGAGTAAGATTTATATAACCTCGCCTTTCCTGCAATTATGCCGAAAACGGTTGGTAATGATTGGATAATGTCTTACCTTCATCCCTCATCATCGTGCTTAATATACTTACCTTGGTCATAAATGAATAGGTTTCGATTCGCTATCGAGCGGGGTCTAAATTCGTAAAAATATTTGCTTAATGGCTCCGCTTGGGATTGGGGGATGGAATATATCTACTGTTTTCGGTAAAATGAGAGGTGTTAGATA
>CAZRWG010000147.1:967-4125 GCA_964603805.1 uncultured Thermoplasmata archaeon | reverse complement strand
GTTATTAACTGTACCACTGTTTTCTCCAATAAGTCCTCCTACTTGAGAATCACCACTCACATCAATCCTAGAAAGAGTCAGATTGCCAATATATGCACCTCCAACTATGTAGCCAAATAAACCTATATTATCCTCTTCTAGTCGGTTTATGTAAAGGTCACTAACTTCATAACCATACCCGTCAAAATTTCCTTCGAACATATCATCAGGTGAATCATCCCCAATCGGCTTCCAACCTTCCTCTGTATCAACATACTCATCATATCCATCACTGTCCTCATCCAAATCAGCTTCGAGAATGAAGTTGGCACCTAAATGATTTCTTACATTATTCAGATGTGTCCAATTTTTAATTTCGTACGGCTCCTCTTCAGTACCTTCCCCTCCAGCGAAATCACCGTTACTCTCAACAGTCATCTCCTCGCCTGCCGTGCTCTCCATCGCCCCAACAGCCGTAAAGGCAGGCACGCAGAGCGAGACCATCATGAATACGACGATCGCAAACGCAGCACTTCCCTCTTTTGCAGGTCCGAATTTTTTATCATTCATCTTCGACGACACTCCTTGTCATACGATTTAGCTGTCTTACTATATGCGCAAGACAATTCTGCATGGTCATCAAGCATATACAAATAAAGCTTATGGGCGATCTTCTCTTTTTCAAGCACACTTTTAGCAGCATCCAGGCGTTTCAAAAGACTCGGCTCAAGCAACATCTTATGTTCGCCCCCACTCGTAAAGGTCCACTCCATCTTTTTGGGGTTTTTGGACCACCTTTTCTTCCTTTACCAGTCTTTCGAGTTCCTCTTCAAATTCGTCGTAGCTCATCTCGTCTGTCAGACGATCGTATGCTTCATCCTTAGTGATCTCTCCACCCTCTTTGAGTACCGACGAGACGTCTTTTCTACTTTGATGAGTGCCATCGACAAAGCCATGATCCGTTCTCTGCTGACCGGTGTACTCTTCATCTCCACCTCTTCGTGCCGACAGCTTTTTGGGTTTTCCTGTCTTTTTGCCCTCAGTGCTTTCATCACCAGCGATCAACAGCAGCACCACTAAGAGACCTCCGAAAACGACAACGATCAATATCAGCCACCAGTAGTTCGCAAGTACACCGTCTTCAGTGGTGTCGCTCTCGACGGTCACCTGGATGGAGTCGCTGGTATCGCTGCCTTGGAGTTCTATCTCGTACTCGCCGGCGCTTTGTAGAATCCAGTTGTACTCGTCGGTGTATTCCTCGCCCGGAGCGAGAGTGAGTGCCTCGTAAACCATCGTCTCTTCGTCATCTATAACGAGCACTATGTCCTGTGTACCTTCAACTTCTCCCGTATTCTCCACGGTGTAAGTCAGCGTGATGGTTTCGCCTTCCTCCACCTCCTCATCATAGCCTGTGATCTCGACTTCGAAGTGCGGTTCGCCTTCTTCGAAGTGGGCGGTGACAGCCACATCTTCATCCATCTTGATAGTTATCTCTTCTTCAGTTCTTGTGTAGTCCCCGGTCCACTCGACGAAGTACCAGCCTTCGTCAGGTACTGCATTTAAAGTCACTTCAGTCCCCTCTTCATATTCGCCTTCTTCAGGATCGAGATCGACTTTACCTTCACCTTCGATATCGACGTCGAGTTCGTATCTAAGCCCTGTCACGTTTATATCGACTTTATCGGAGCCGTCTTCGCTGAACACTTCGACTTCGTACGTGCCTTTTTCATCTGTTTCCCAGACGAATTCATCTTCATGCTCTTGATCGGATTCAAGTGTAAGTCCTTCGATAAGTACCTCTTCCTCGTCCTCTATCCTCAGGAATATATCTCGAGTTCCTTCGAGTTCACCGACGTTTTTTATAGTGTACTCGATGGTGACCTCTTCATCCACTTCTACTTGTCCATCATATCCTGTGATAGTGATACTGAAGTATGCTTCCTCGGGTCGTTCTTCGACCGAGATCGTTATGGAATCCTCCTCGTCTTCGCTGGCAACTTCCAGTCTATGTTCTCCGGGATCGGACGCCTCCCATGCGAATTCGCCTTTGAACTCATCTCCACCTTCCAAAGTTACTTCTATCTCTACATCCTCTTCGACATCACCGACTGAAAAGATCACGTCCTGGGTATCTTTGAGTTCACCAGTATTTTTCACTAGGTATTCGATCCTGATGGTTTCTCCTTCATAGTATGTTTCGCCATCTATCTGTGAGATTATTTCAACCGTAAAATTCGCTGGGACGTATTCATCGAAGTGCGCCGTTAGGGACTTGTTTTCATCCATAGTTATCGTTATCTCCTGTCCTGTTTTATCCGTACCACTCCAATCTTCAAAGTACCAGCCCTCAGCGGGTGTTGCGTTGATAGTCACTTCGGTGCCATGTTTGTAGCTAGCTTGATCTGGATCGATATCTACCGAACCTTCACCTTCTATAGACACGTCGAGAGTATATTCGGGAGCGTCAAACTGAGCCGTTATCTCCTTGTTTTCGTCCATAATTATGGTGATCTGTTCGTCAGTACTAGAAGCATCTCCTGCCCATCCGTCGAAGTACCAATCTTCGGCAGGAGTTGCAGTTAGGGTGACTTGAGTATCTTCCTCATAGGTATGTGTTCCCTCTGAAGGATCAGTACTGCCTTCTCCTTCTATGTCTATGGTGAGCGTGTAATCTAGAACTTCTTTAAACACTGCCGTTATCTCCTTGTCTTCGGTCATGTTGATCGTTGTCTCGTTATCAGTACTTTCGTGGTCGCCGGTCCATCGAACGAAATACCAACCCTTGGAGGAGGTAGCTTCTACATCTACTTCGGTTCCATACTCGTATTTATGAGTACCTTCCTCAGGATACGTACTACCCTCTCCATCTATCTCTATCGTGAGGGCATACTCTTCCTTTTCAAAGTTCGCTGTCATCGTAACATCTTCTGCAGGCATGTCAAAGCTGACGGTCTTATCATCAGATTGCTGGTAGCCCGTCCATTCGACGAACTGCCAACCAGTGTCCGAAACCGCCTCTAAAGTTATGGATTCATTGTACTCAAAGGTATGAGTATCTTCACCATGATTTGATTCTTCTCCTTCGCCATCTATATCTATCGTGAGGTCATAATCCTCCTTTTCGAAGTTCGCTGTCATCGTAACATCTTCTGCAGGCATGTCAAAGCTGACGGTCTTAT
>CAZRWG010000147.1:0-867 GCA_964603805.1 uncultured Thermoplasmata archaeon | reverse complement strand
CATCAGATTGCTGGTAGCCCGTCCATTCGACGAACTGCCAACCTGTATCTGAACTAGCTTCCAATTCCACACGCTCATCGAACTCTATCTCATGCTCTCCTTCAGAATAGTTCAGCTCTTCTCCTTCGCCTTCTATGTTCACTGTTAAAGTATATTCTTCTTTTTCGAAATGTGCAGTCATATCCTTGTCTTCATCCATCTCAAATGTGATCTCTTCATCTGTACCTTCGTGATCTCCCGTCCATCCATCGAAATACCAATGCTCTGCCGAATCGGCTGTTAAAGTCACTTTTGTCCCATACTCATATTTTTCCTCTTCCGGATCGATCTCAACTGTACCCTCTCCCTCGATACTTACCGATAAGCTGTGATATTGGAGTATATCTTGAGCATCCAACTGCGTGTTCCTATCCAACGATCTCAAAATAGGATAGCCGTCTTCCGTAGCATCATCGTGCTGTTCCTCCACGGTTTCCCATACATTATCGAAATCGAAGTTCATGTTTTCGGGAGCGCTGGCTCCGATCATATCGTCTCGGGGTAGTTCTTCTCCTTCCGAATCAGGTTCGTCATCTGGATAATAGGAGGTTTCCACGTTTCCGCTATTATGTCCTAATAATCCGCCTATATGTTCTTCTCCAGTCACGTTCCCGATTGCATATGATGTCCCAACTAAAGCCCCATTATGATAATTCCATCCAACTAGTCCTCCTACTTGAGAATCACCACTCACATTACCATGAGCATAGGAGTTAATTATAAGATTAGTGTTTCTCCCTACGAGCCCACCGATGTCTCCTCCAACCTCATATCCATTCACATCACCATAGGCATAGGAGTTATTAACTGTACCACTGTTTTCTCCAA
>CAZRWG010000146.1:0-4153 GCA_964603805.1 uncultured Thermoplasmata archaeon | reverse complement strand
TTACACTGCAGGATGTGATGGCTGACTACGCGAGAGAGAAGCGATTGGCATGTCCATTTGAAGAGCCATACCTGGAATCCTGGGAGCACGAAAGAGGTCCATGGTATGATACAATACACGCGTTAGAATGGGATGAGCAGACCAGAACTTATACGGTTTATGGTAATTACACTTTCCCGATCGAAGATAAAGTAGGAGATCATTACGCGATGTTCCCCGAAGTGCACCCGTTGACATATGAAGGATGGGATCATATGCATGGAGAAACCGAGATATACAATGAGTCTGGTTTGGAGGAGATATATGATTATTCAGTGAGCGTAGAGGGTAACTGGATACATCAGCTCTCCTCAGAACAGAATGAAGATCTTGTGACAGTCCTACAGACTATGATAGATGAAGAGTACTTACCCCCTTATCTGGACGAGGAAAACGATGCGCCTATCCCTATGAGCTTTGATGAAATGAAAACTGAATTGACCAGTTTGATCGACTTCATAGATGAATACGAGCATTCATTCGTTGGAGCTGGGCCTTTCTACATAGAAGAGTATGATGACAAGCATCAAATGAGGGTGGAAAGATGGGAAGATTACGGCTTCACCTTCGAAGGTGAGGAAGCAGAAGGAGTCGAGTTCCCTTACGGTTATTGGCCGGCGCAGTTTGATATACAAGAGGTTAGATTGGATTCGATAGAAACTCCGGATTTAGTCGAGATTGGAGAAGAGTTCAAAGTTAGTGGTATCGGACACTACGCACATATATATCCTGAACCTGAAAAGGTAGCTTTAACAGAAGATCATCTAGATGATTACAGATATACACTAAGAGACGAATATGAAGGCGAAATATTGGTAGAGATTCCTTCGGAAGATATAGACTTTACAGCTGAGGAAGGTTTCAGCACTTTTGAAACGAAGATTCCCACCGAAGCAATAGAATATGAAGGGAGTTACACTCTTCAATTAGAAGTCTTAAGTGCTGGAGAAGAGAGATTCATCATCGCGGGAAAGATTGTAACCCTGAGCGAAGAAGTCCTTGGGCCTTACTTTGAAGTTGAAATCACTGACTACGATGAAAGAGTAGAAGTGGGCGCTGAGGCTAATTTAGAATATCAGGTAACTAACACAGGTGATATAGAAGATACTCAGAACATAACTTTCTATGTTGAGGGAGAACAGAGAGATGTCCATATAGATGTCACGCTCGATGCAGGTGAAACCCATACTGGAGAATTCAATTGGGGGGCAGAAGAGGCAGGAGAGTATGTGTTTTGTGTCCAAAGCGAGGATGATCACGAAGCGGTAGTAGTAAATGTTTTGGATCTTTTCGATCTAACGGTGAATATCGAAGGAGAAGGTGAAGTAGAGATCGATCCCGAACAAGAAGAGTACGAGGAGGATACGCAGGTGACGTTGACCGCGATACCTGCAGAAGACTGGGAGTTCGTAGAATGGACAGGAGATTATGAAGGGACTGAAGAGGAGATAAATATAACAGTAGAAGAGGATATGGAGATCACCGCTGTATTTGAAGAGGAAGAAGATGAGATACCAGGATTCACATCATCTCTACTTATTCTAGTGATAACTTTAGCCCTAGTCATATTTTACCAAAAGAAAAGAACCTAGAATTAAAAACCATTTTTATTTTTATTGCTTTTAGAATAACTTCATAACAAAAAATTTACCCTATTTAAGGTGAAATCTTGTCACTACCATCATTGGTTTAACAACCTTCTCATATCCTCATGTATATTTCCGTTGGAAGCTAGGATGGAATCTGCTCCTAATTCATGATCTTTACCATCTATATTACTCACTCTTCCACCGCTTTCTTCCACTAGGAGTAAACCGGCTGCAGTATCCCATGGTTTGAGACCTACAGCCCAGAATCCATCTAAGACTCCTTGTGCTAAGTAGGAAAAGTCAACAGCAACTGATCCTGTCCTCCTTATCCCCTCAACTTTAGGTACGACCTTCTTAAAATGTTCAAGATTTTTATCCCTACCTCTATCTTCATAAGGGAAACTTGTAGATATTATCGACTTTTCTATGTCTTTAATATCGGAAACGGAAAGATTCTTACCTCCTACGTAAGCGCCTTTACCCCTCTCAACATAGAATACTTCATCTTCTACGGAATTGTAGATAGCACCCAACTCTATATTCTCTCCAATTTTCAAAGCTAGAGAAACTCCATAGACTGGAAGACCGTGTGCGTAGTTCGTACTTCCACTTATAGGATCGATGTACCAAACATGATCGCTTCCTTTGATCGTTGCAGAGGACTCTTCAGCTACAATATCATGTTTAGGAAATTTTTCTTGTATTGCTGTTACAATTTCATCTTCAACCTTACTGTCCATTTCGGTCAAAAGATCGAATTTGGATTTATACTCGATCATTAAACCACTACGGATATTTTCTTTCAAAGGTTCAACGGTAGACTCGACGGTCTCTCTTGCGAAATCAAGTAGATCTTCTTCGCTCATTTCTGTCATCTCACTCAGTGAATTCGATCAAAAATTCCTTCAATTCTTCTACACCTGCAGCGAAACCACCGCCTTGTGCGAAGTGATCAGTACCTCCTCCGCCACCGCCAAACTTCTGACTCATCGCCTGGATCAGACCGTTAGCGTCTAGATCCTCAACGTTATCTCCAACGCCAACCACGACGCTCAAAGATCCATGCTCATTTATTATCACCATCACTTCATCATCACCGACCTCATCTTTTGCCTTATGAGACAGCATCTCCGAATCTTCTGTAGAAACTGTCTGCACTAACAGCTCATAACTCTCTCTCTCGTAGTTCTCAAATTCTTCCAATTCCCTCTCGATCTTCTCAGATTCCAATCTTTCGACTTTCTCTTCTAACTCATCTAACTTATCCTGTAATTGCCTTATCTCTTTCGGGAGATCCCTTTTGTTAGTATCTAACGCCTCTAAAGCTCTCAAAACGGACCTTTCCTCTCGATAATCCCTTCTCAAAGCTTCTTCACCAAAAGAAAAAATTATTCGAGTTACACCCTCCTGAAGTTTCTTTTTACCCTCTACCCGTATCCTACCGACTTCTAATGTGTTCTCTAAGTGAGTTCCACTACAAACACCTCTATCCCAATCTTCGACTTCGATGATCCTCACTTTTTCTCCTTCAGGTATCTCTTTCGCGAAGGCGATCTTATCAGAACTCACGATATCTTCCCTGTCCAATATCTTCCATCTTACAGGTCGATTTTCCAAGATGATTTTGTTGCATAGTTCTTCCAACTTCAGCAGTTTTCCTTTATCGATGTGAGTATCTGTTTCAAAATCTATCCTAGCCTTTTTCTCGCCGATATCGAATCCAGCATAGCTTACTTTTCCCATGACCTCTCTTCCTGCGCCATAAACTATATGGGCACCAGTATGCCCTCGCATGCATCTGTATCTGAAATCTTCGTCTATCTTTCCTTCGACCTCATCTCCTACTTCGAGGTCATGTTCCTTCAAATGATGAACTATTTCTTCACCTTCTTTCTGTACATCTATGATTTCATAACCGTTCAACGTTCCCTTGTCAGGCGGTTGACCCCCTTCTTCAGGATGAAAATATGTCTTCTCCAATATGACTTTATCAGCTTCAACATTTTTCACTTTACTCTCAAAACTCATCTTCTTAGGCTCTTCCCAAAATGGAGGATGATATGTCATGAAATAAAGAAAAGGTTTTTGGCCTAAAAACGTTTTGTTGTCTTTCTACATTTCCCAGAAGAATTTACCGTTTTCTATTATCACTTCGTCATCGATTTTTAAAATACCTTCACTCATATCTTTTATCATATCTACATGTACTGCGCTTTCGTTCTGTTCCCTATCATCTCCAACACATCTAGGATATGATCTTCCAAGAGCTAGATGTATAGTGTCCCCCATCTTTTCATCGAAGAGCATATTCTTAGTGAATACGTCGATCCCTCGATTTGTTCCAACACCCAATTCACCTAATCTTTTTGCTCCTTCGTCAGTATCCAATATATCCTTTAAGGCTTCTTCATTTTGTTCGGCGGAGAATTCAACGACTTTCCCCTCTTCGAATTTTAATTTTACGCCGTTGATCTCTTTTCCCTGATGTATCAATGGTTTATCGAAAAGTATCTCACCTTCGACGC
>CAZRWG010000145.1:0-4179 GCA_964603805.1 uncultured Thermoplasmata archaeon | reverse complement strand
TTTAGATTGGATCTTGACTCCGGAGAAAGTGGTGAAGACGAACACATCTCTAGAAAAGCCATCAGGGATCGATTGGGACCTTATGGATGAAGAGGAATTAGAAGAAATGCCCGTGCTGAAAAAAATCAAAGAGAGTTGACAAATTATTTAAAAGTAAATCGCAATCTCTTTCTATGAATTTCCTAAAGCATCTTGAATGTACAGAATGTGGAAAGAAATTCTCCGCAGAAAAAGTACAGACCATCTGTGAAGAATGCGATGCTCCACTTTTCGCAAGATACGATCTAGGAAGAATCAACAATTCTGTACGAAGAGAAAATCTAAGATCTAGATATCCTTCGATGTGGAGGTATAGGGAATTCTTACCGGTGAAAGAAGACGAAAACATCGTTTCTTTAGGAGAAGGATTTACCCCTATACATCGACTCAATACTTTGGGTAAAGAAATCGGAATCAACGAATTATATATGAAAGATGAAGGTGTGATACCAACCGGTACTTTCAAGAGCAGAGGTTTGTCTTTAGGTGTTTCTAAGGCTAAAGAACTAGGTGTTTCGAAAATCGCGATCCCCTCCGCAGGTAATGCCGCCGGTGCTTTAGCAGCCTATGGAGCGAGAGCCGGCATCGATATCTACGTGGTCATGCCGAAGGTAGCTCCAGAAGCCTGTATAATCGAGAGTTACATGTTGGGAGCGAATGTATATCTTGTCGATGGTCTTCTTCCGGACTGTGGAGAGATCATAGAAGAAGGTAAAGATAAGTACGGTTGGTTTTCTATATCCACTACAAAAGAACCTTACAGGGTAGAGGGAAAAAAGACTATGGGATTAGAGCTAGCGGAACAATTTTCCTGGGAACTGCCTGATACTATATTATATCCTACAGGTGGAGGAACCGGTCTGATAGGCATGTGGAAGGCTTTCACCGAGTTGAAAGAGATGGGTTGGATTGATCATGACAGTCTACCGAAGATGATCCCTGTTCAAGCTGAGGGCTGTGCACCTATAGTGGAAGCGGTGAAGCAGGGAAGAGAGGAAACTTCTTTTTGGGAAACTCCAAAAACGGTAGCCGACGGTATTCGAGTTCCTAAAGCTTTTGCCGACAAGTTGATACTGAAAGCTGTCGATGAGAGTGGAGGAACCGCAATTTCAGTGAGTGATGAGGAGCTTCTGCGGAGTTCTGAGGAACTGGGAAGGAAAGAAGGTGTTTTCGCTTGTCCCGAGGGCTCCGCTACTTTGGCAGGAGCTAAAAAACTGCGTGATGAGGGAATGTTAGGAAAAGATGAAAAGATCCTTCTTTACAATACCGGTACAGGTTTAAAATACATCAACACTTACGCTGAAAATCTAGATATAGACATACCTGTGATAGAATCGGCGGAAGAGATAATCGTCGAATAAACTAGATATTCAAGTCTATTCATTTATTTCACAGATTCGCTTTTGTGAAACTACAATCTCGCACCTTTATGTAGGGGATAAATGTCGGAGTGTTCACTTCCCACCACTTGACCTGTTCTAGTTCATCGCCTAAAGCTTCTATTTTTTTACACATATCCAACAGATTCCCTTTCAATCTAAGTCCCTTTATCGGTTCCTTCACCTCTCCATTCTCGATAAAGAACACCGCATCTCTAGGGACGGTTGAAAATTCACCCTCGGCCATATTGGTGAATCGGGTGTACCAATTTGAGGTCAGATATATCGTGGGTTTAGATGATGTAGATATCATCTCCTCCAAACTGTAAGAGCCGCATGTGAACCGAAAGTTTGATGGTGAAGGTAAAAGGGTCCGCGGATTCTGCTCCGTCCCGGTCATACCCATCTGAGCCAGTTCAGAATTTGAAGTAGTCTTCGGTCTTCTCCAAAATTTAAGTTTTATAAGATTCTTTAACCTCCAAAATTTAGCAGTAGACGTATTGTGAATCAATCCTTTGAATTCTCCCTGATCGATCAAAGTTGTTTTCTCGGATGAAGTACCTTCATCATCGAAAGGTCTGCTGTTCAATCCGTCTTCTATTATCGGGTCATCTACGACCGTTAATTCTTCGGGACCTATCTTTTCGTTCATTTTCCCTTTTAGACAGCTCATCCCAGCAAACATCATGATCGGATTAGTACCGTTCAAAAGACTTCCGAAGATGTTAGCAGCTACTGTTGGAGTCATTATCAAATCATAATTTCCAGGCTCTCCTTCTTCGGCTCCAGCACTACGTTTTGACAATTGACCGGCTTTCTGGCCCGCTTTTTCAAATTTTTGTTGTATGTTTGAAAGGTCTTTTGTCACAACTATCTTTTGTCCGCTGCTCTCTCTATCTTTGAAAGCACGGATAGTACCTCGACAGTAAGATGATTTGTATTCTCCTCCATTTCCATAATTAGTTAGTAATCCTATTTTGCTAGCTCCAGAATGAAGGACACCTGAGACGTTCTCAGCTCCGGCATTCTCGGCAGAATCTATCGTAGATTTAACTAGATTTGGCGCCTTTCTATGAAATTCTTCTATATTACTATCATACAGGTCCATAGATGGATAAGAGGTATAGGTGTTCTCATCCATACCCTGATATATTTTGATCTTTGGCAAGTCATCTAAATGGCTAACCTGTTTTGGAACTCTCTCTTTCACCTTTTCTTTAGAGGGGTTTTGTATAGTTACGGTATCGATCTTACCGCCGAGAGATAACCTAGGTCTTTTAGAAATGAACACGTCTAAATGATAGCTTTCCCATTCTTTATTTACGTCTATGGAGGAGTTCGAAAACCTGACCTGATGTTTTTTCTCTTCCACCAATTTAGCGATGACCTCATCGGCACCTGATTTTGTGGCGGTGTCAACAGCCATCTTCAGTACTTCGGTTTCATATCTTTTTCCAATCATAGTGTTCACCCCACTCTAACCTCCCTCATCCTCAAGTAAGGTCCGCCTGTGGAAACACTCACCGGCTGCATGGGATCGCTCTTTCCACAAAAATTCATTCTGTATTCGTAGTCTTCGGATACTCCATCTATACTTTGAAGTAGCGAAGGGGTGGTCATCTCTAATGCCGGACGCTTGACCATCTTTTCTGTAACTTCCCCATCCTTTATTAGATAAGCTTCTAGTCCAACGTATTTGCTGTGATATCGTCTATCATCGATATTCCACTCAGTAAAACTTTCTATCAAAACGCCTTTTTCTACATCTCTAATGAGAGCTTCTTTGCTGTATTCGCCAGGCTCAAAAAAGGTATTAGACATCCTTGGGATCGGCTCTCTACTGTAGCCTGCGGATCGAGAAGCACCATTAGAGGAAGTGTCGAATTCAGCGGCGAATTCTCGGTTCAATAGAAGTTCATTCAACTGACCGTCTTTGATCAGATATCTTGGTCTAGCTTCTACACATTCATCATCATATAGATAAAAGCCCGGACTTCCTCTAATAGTTGGATCATCTATTACCGAAACACAATCAGATGCTATCTCGACTTCTTGTTGGTCCATCTTATTCTTCTGTTCATCTTGCTTATCTAGACCTAGTAATTCCCTGTAAAACGAACCTCCAGCCTGAGCCATCTCTCGCCCCATTATCCGGTCGCCCTCGCTTGGATGACCGACATTCTCATGGGCCATGATTCCCGAGACCTCCGGTCCTACTATCACATCTACTGGTTCACTAAAATCGATCTTTTCAGCTTTTTGTACGGTCTCAACAAGTTTTTCACTTTCTCTAACTACGGTTTCCTCCACATCCTCTTCTTCGATCCATTCCCATCCAGAACTGCCTCCGAGGCCCAACATCCTTTGTTCTTTATCATTCTTGGACTCCGCGTTCAATATAGAATAAAGTGAGATGAAGGATTCGTCCGATTCGACCCTAGAACCTTCAGAGGTAGTCACGTACTTTTTCGATGAATTCATATGAAGGAACAGTATTCTGTTTTTTATCTTGCTTCGAAATGGAAGCTTTCCAGCGCCGCTCTTTTTGATCTCTTCATCCAATTTTTTGACAAATGCTCTTTTTTCTTCTTCAGTAACATCCTCGAATCGTCTCTTTACTGAGACTTTCCAACTATCTTTCACAACTTCTTCTTCCGACAATTCGATTGGGTTTTCTCTACCGCTAAGTTTAGCCATTCTCACGATCGAGTCGATCCTATCCTCGATTTCATCTTTTTTCAGACTATCTACAGAACCAAAT
>CAZRWG010000144.1:0-4258 GCA_964603805.1 uncultured Thermoplasmata archaeon | reverse complement strand
CGAAGATATTAAATTAGAAGAAAACGGACCTGACTCAGATTATGATTTGATTGTACCTTATTATATTAAGACGAATGAGAATGAATTCATCTCAGAAGATATAGAAATCGAAGTTACGATGACTGACGGTGAAAATATTGAAGAAAAAGACACTATAGACTTAGAAATCGGCGGGATTGAAGAAGGAAATTTTAAGTTCGGATTAGATGAAAATGAGACAGAGGATATATTTACAGAGGATCAAACCTTTACTTTCACTCCTGAGATAAAGTTGGAGGACTTCTCCTTCCAGCAGGATCCCCATGAGGTAGACTCCCAAGCCACCTTGGAAAAATATGAAATAGGGGATGAAGTAGAGGGCGAGAATGTGACTTTAGTAGGGGATGAAGAGGATAATGATCAATTACTGAAAGTTCCATACAATATTGAAACAGCGGAGAGCGAATATTTTGAAGGTGAGGCAGAGGTCAAAATTACTATGACCGATAGGGAAGATATAGAAGACAGCGACTCAATAGATTTAGAAATCGGCGAATCCGACAAAGGGAACTTTATCTTCAGACTAGATGAAGATGAGACAGAGGAAGTATTTACAGAAGACCAAACATTCACTTTCACCCCTGAAATCAAATGGGAGGACTTCTCCTTCCAGCTAGACTCTTATGAAGTAGACTCTCCAGCCGCTTTAGAAGAGTACGAGGTAGATAGTGAAAACTCCACATTAGAGGAAGCGGGAGATAATTTTGAATCAGAATATATTTTAAAGACCCCATATGAGATAAAGACAAACGAAACCGAACTTATATCCGAGGATATGACTATAACTCCCATCATGACCGACGATAATGATATATATTCTGAAGATAACATAACATTTGAAATTGGCGATGATAAAGAAGGATATATTATATTTGAGTTGGAAGATGAGGAAATAGAGCAATTGCTGAACCACACCCAGACAATTGATTTTTCTTCTGAGATCGATTCTGAGGAAGATATCTCAATCCAGCGAGAGCACGACACTGTAAAATCCCAAGCGATGTTGGTCAAGTATGAGATATATGGCGAAGCAGCTGAATTGAATGAAAGTAAAAATCATTTAGAGGTCCCATATCATATAGAAACAAATGAGACCGCCTTTTTTGAAGAGGGAGGAAATATTTCAGTTACTACCATGATGGAAAGTGAAGACGAAAATATCAATTCGAGCACTTACTTCGAGATAGAGGTAGGCGAGGAAAAAGAAGGAAACCTTACATTTGACTTGAGGGAAGAAGAGGCACAGAAATTAGCAGAAGAGGATAAGACGCTACAATTTACCTCGGATGTTGAAAGAGAGGGGATTTCCTTCGAATATGATCATCCCGACGTTGAGTGGGATCCTGATGGAGATCAACATCAGCAGGAAATTGAAGAGAACATAGAAAAGATTAGTTTTACTAACGACCGCTCATTTGATGAAAAAGAGTTTGCTTTCGATGAAATCATAGTCTTGAACAATGAAAAAATTGGAGAAACCGACGGAGTAAGGATGAAAATAGAGTACTATAGGAATATCATATTCAACCCGCGCCATTGAATCTGAACTTTCGCTATGATTTTTCTAAAAAAGAAAGAGACATCAAAAATATTTATATGCCCTCCCAGATATCTCTCTGAATAATATGAGATTTGAACTCGAGACTACTTTAACTTTCAGTGATGGGATAGAAGATGCTGAAGATGATGTAGAACGTATTATCTCAAAAGCTAATAACGATCTTTTAAGGCGGGGTGTTCCTGAAGAAGTAGATGACGGTGGGGCAAAGGTACAGGAATTCTCGATTGAAGAAAATAAGTTGATATTGAAGGTTGTGTCTGACAGGTACGTTAGAGCTCATGATGCAGTTTTGAGGTTGAAAAAAACGCTAAATCAAGAACTCGGCCCCGAATATCATGTTGGGATTAGAAAGATTACGATAGATCATTATATAATTCAATTTGAGCTAGATAAAGAGGCAAAAGAAGACATCAGTTTGCCTTATGTTGACAATATAGAGATAGAAGGGAAGAATTGCGAGTTGAACATATCAGGACTAACTGAAGATGAACTATCTAAGAATTATGTAGATAGGATCATAAATAGAGTTGAAGAAAAGGTCGAGGCACAATATTACGAAGGGAAAGAAGAGATGTGGGAGCTTCTCTGGAAGTCCGAAGAAAAGAAGATGGTTTGGGAAAAGGACCCTACGGAAGTGATGGAGGAAAAAGGTTGGATCAAGAGAGGACCTACTCAAGGTAAATGGTTTTACAGACCTAAAGCAGCGAAGATCCTCAAAACTTTAGAGAATATAGTTATTGAAGAGGTTTTAAAACCTCTTGGCTTTCAAGAAATTATCGAATCCATGATGGTTCCTTTCGATGTCTGGATAGATACGGGACATATGGAAGGCATACCCAACGAGGCATATTATGTCTCTGAACCTGTCACTAGAAATCCTGAGGAATGGGAGGAAATTATTGATGAGATAAAGATCACTCAGGAAGTACCCTTAGAGAAACTCGAGAAGATGACTGAAACTCCGAGGGCCGGTATATGTTATGCTCAATGTCCAGTGATTTACTGGTCCTTTAGGAATGAAACGATTAGTGATGACAGTTTGCCAGTTCTTTTATATGAAAATACAGTCCCAAGTACTAGATATGAATCCGGAGGTCGTCACGGTATAGAAAGAGTAGATGAATTCCATCGGATTGAACCTGTATATATAGGAACGAAAGAGCAATTGATAGAGTTGAAGGAAGATCTACTCGACAGGTACAAGCACGTCTTCGATGATGTTTTAGATATAGAATGGAGGATGGCTAAAGTGGAGCCATTTTATCTTCAACAGGCCGGAGGTAAAAAGAAAGAAGAAGAGGCAGATCTAGGAACTATAGATTTCGAGGCGTATCTACCTTATAGGGGGACTAGAGAGGATAGCGAGTGGTTGGAGTTTGGAAATCTATCTATATTTAGGAAATATACGGAGACTTTCAATATCAAAAGTCAGACCAAGAAACTACTCTCAGGATGCACCGGTATCGGTATAGAGAGATGGGCTACAGCTTTCCTCGCTCAAAAAGGTCTTGATCCTGAAGATTGGCCAAATAATTTCAAAAGTTACTTCGGTGAGATGCCAAAGGGATTTGATTTATTATAAGGAGATCTTTTTAACATAATTGTTTTCAAAGTTTAGAGCATCATAAACTAAATAAAACCAAAAAGTAGTTATAACATCTATAAATCTCAACATGTCAAGTGAGAACGATGGCTAAAAAATCCAGGCGTGCAGGCAGACGTGTAAAAGATAAATGGAAAAGCAAGAGCTGGTACAGGATAGTTGCTCCCGAGTTCTTTGACGGCAGCGTGATTGGTGAAACTGTCGCTTCTGATCCAGAGTCGCTCCTAGGTAGAGTTACAGAAATAAGCCTCCAGGATTTGGCCGGAGATTTTTCTAGAACCCATATAAAAGCAAAATTCAAGATCAATGGTATCAGGGGTGGAGAATGTAAGACCAGATTCATAGGACATGAGATGACCACAGATTACGTGAGAAGATTGACTAGGAGAAGACGATCAAAGATAGAAGCAGTTTTCACCGTAAGAACGAAAGAAGGCTTCAAAATAAAGGTCAAACCTCTGTCTATAACCAACAAAAGGATTAACTCTTCTATCAAACGATCGATCAGAAAAAAACAGCGGGAAGTCATAAAAGAGATGGCTAAAGATTCACGGCTAGGCGAATTCGCTGAGAAAATACTCTTTGGAGAACTTGCGAAAAAGCTCGCAAACGAATGCAAAACAGTTTATCCACTTAAGCAGGTGGAGATATGGAAATCCGAAGTCATTTCAGTTCCTGAGCAAGAAGAATTAGATGTGAAGATAATCACCGAAGAGGAGATGGAAGAAGAGGAAGAAGAAGCTGAGGAAGAAGTCGAGGAAGAGGGTGAAGAAGAGGAAGAAGAACCTGAAATGCCTAGCAAACCAGAAGTCATAGAACAATTCCAAGATATCGAAGGAGTCGGACCCACCATTGCAGAAAAACTTTACGAAGGTGGCTTCCATACTTTCCAGCAGTTGAAGGATGCCTCACGCGACGAATTAACTGATGTTAAAGGTATAGGAGAAGCTGTCTCGGAGACTATTTACGATGCTCTCCACGAGTAGGTAAAAGTCCTTTCTTGTCGGGGTAGCTCAGCCTGGTGGAGCGCTAGACTCATAGGGAAAACTGTCGTT
>CAZRWG010000143.1:0-4274 GCA_964603805.1 uncultured Thermoplasmata archaeon | reverse complement strand
ACCCCGGTTATAGCCTTGGCAAGGCTAGGTGATACCAAACTACACCAAACCCGCGATTTGATATCTACTTCTCATTTATAGTGGAAGGAGATTAGATATTTTTAGGTTATAAAGATTTTGGATAGGTGACTTCGCGATAATATATTTTCACTTACTACCATCTTCTAAAATACCTATTACGTACAAGGGAGAATCTTCATGATCTCTTACTAAACTACAATCGAATTTCATAGATATCTTTTCATCTTTTTTGGATTTGCAAACCATCTCAGATACTAGATTGTCTTTTTCTCCAGACACAAGTTCAACTATTTTTTCATCGTAGGTTCCACTATCCTTTTTATGAAGTATTTTATCTAAATCTTCGCCAATCAGTTCATCATCGCTCCATCCTAGGTATTCAGATAATGCTTTATTGATATCGATGATCTCTTTATTTTTACTTATCAGAATAACAGGTATATCAACTCTCTCCAGTAAAATTCTAAATGATTCTTGACTCTCTCTCATCGCATCAAAAGTTTCTCTATAATCTGTTATATCCATCCACGATGATATCTCTTGGTCCGAATCGGGCATTTCCCCTACCTGCACGAAAATATCTCGTACGTCACCAAATCTGTTGACAAATTTGAAGGTATACCGGGAAGGAACGCTTTCCTTCTCTTTTATCCTTTTTTCGTGGTACTCAATCATCTTATCTTGATCTTCTTCTGATACAAATTCCGTCCATTTCTTTTTCCCCTCTAGTTCTTCACTAGGATATCCGGAGATTTTAGAAAATTCTTCATTTGCGAGTGTGATAGTACCGTCATCATCGGAGATTATCATAGGTGTGCCAGAATTCTCGAATATAGCTCTGTATTTTTTCTCAGATTTCCGAAGTTTTCTTTGAGTCTCCTTCAGTTGGGTGATATCAACAAGAGAGACGATCACTTTTGAATAGTCTTCATCTCCACCAATGTTAGCCCATTTTAAATAGAAGTATCTCTTCTCTCCATCTAATGTGTAATTTACAAATCCACTTGTTTCAAAGGTATCTTCGTCATTAGCTACGGCAACCAACTCTTTTATAACACCCTCTTCAGCCTCATCTTTCAATATCTTGTCAAAATTTTCTGCGATTTCCTCTTTATTCTCAGCTTTGAACATTTCTAAGGCGGCTTTATTAACGTCTTCGATTTCTACCAACTCAGTGAATTTTCTAGTTTCCTCTGGATTTTCTTTAAAATATTCCTCAAAATCTTCAATACCAGATTCTTTTAAATCACCCAAATATCTCTTTAATTTAGAAAAATCCTCCTCCCAGATCGAGATTGGAGATTCTTCAAATAAGGTTCTAAATCTTTTTTCACTTCTTTCGAGTTCGTTATGTAACTCAACTCTTTTCACTGCCTCGATCATATGGTTTGAAAGGAGCTTTAACATATTTAGGTCCTCATGATCGAAATGACCTTTTTCCTTTGACATCGCTTGAAAAACTCCAAAGTCTCCTAGAGGGACGCTAATACCTGATCTGAAGTTTTCTAAACTATTATTAGCATCTTCAGAACTTTGGATATCATCGGTTATGTCAGGTTTTTTGGTTCTGAATGTTTTACCTAATACACCATCATCTTTATCTCTAGGTTTGATATCATGGGAAGGCACACTAGAAGTCTCAGCCTTTAGGAAAAATCTATCGTCATCTAAAACAAATAAGGCACCAAAATCAATTTCGAGAATATTTTCTATTGCATCCATCGCTACTTCGTAGATATTATCTATATCATGTTGTTTTTCCAATTTAGATGTAGCTTTTAACAGGCCTTCTATCTTTTCTTTATTTTTCTTTAATCTTTCTTCAGCCCTCTTTCTTTGGGTTATATCTAGAGCTATTTCAACGACCCCTTCTACCTCACCATCTTCATCCAATCTAGGCGTAGCTCTAATCAACCAATAACTTCCATCTTCGTCTTTTTGTAATCCTTCTTCCCGTTTTCCAGAATTGATTGCTTTCTCTACAGGACAATTTTCACATATTTCAGTCCTGTCTTTCATGATTTCATAACATTTTTCCCCTACCACTTGATCTTTTTCCACTTCAGCAAATCTTTCGACCTCTTCATTTGCCCACTGTATATTCAAATCAGCATCTAGATACAAGATGTGTTCTTCTGCTGTCTCTAGAATAAGTGATTTTTCTTGTTGTGAATCGATTCTCTTAACGGTTTCGTTGATATGAGAAGCCAAAATTTTTGCCATTTCCAAATCGAATTCATCAAAATGGTATTTTTCTTTAGAAGCTGCTGCGAAGAGTCCCATATCCCCAATAGGTACCGCAATACCTGATTTTAATCCTTCTTGAGTGGCACCGACACCCTCTTGATTTGGAATATCTTTTGCGAGGTAAGTATCGTTATTCAAATAGGAATTGACCATCAAATTTTCATCTTTTAATGAGAGTAGATCACCTTTTTCAAACGAACTCTCGTTGGCTGACTGTTTTACCTCTAAGTTTCCGTCTGACTCGGCAAAAAGTACGCTAGTATAAAAACCTAATATTTTTTCAGCTGATTGGATTGCAAGTTCATAAACTTCTTGTTTTGTTCTACATCTTTCCAATTTGGTACTCGCTTCGTAGAGTTCTTTCACTTTTTTCTCTCTTTTTTCTAGTCTGTTTTGGTATTCGAGTTTCTCAGTAATATCAGTGATAAAACCTTCTAGGCCCTCAATGTTACCTTCATTACCTTTGACAGCGGTACCCTGCTCCCACATCCATTTTTCTTTTCCTTCCTTAGTAGTTATCCGGTAAGTCACCTTAAATTGTTCGTTCTTTTTTAATTCTTCTTTGATCTCACTCCATACTCTTTCTCTATCTTCAGGATGTATTATTTCTGACCATGCTAATCTCTTATTATCAATCAACTCAGATGGTTCATAACCGGTGATCTCTGAGCAGCTTTCACTCAAAAACCTCATCGTCCAATCTTCATCGAATTCACTTCTATAAACGATACCGGGCACATTCTCGATTAGAGAGGACAGGCTTTTTTTGCTGTTCCCCAATTCACCTTCCATAATTATATCCCTTCATCTCTCGTCTGAATACTCTACACTTGTGTTTTTTTATTACTTATATATTACCCCTTACCAATGTTAGAGATCCAAACACAGATTACTGGGTTACATCTTTTCGTGTAATAAATAATTTGCCCCTTTATCGTAATTTCACAGAAATATATTTTAATAAGTAATTTATTAACCAGAAGAGTAGATGATAGATGGAATACATTATCTAAGTCGTGGCCATGAAAAAAAGAAACTAGCTCATGTCTCTCTTCCATTTGCAATCGTTGCAGCATCGTTCGCAGCTATATTCATCAGGTTTTCGAATGTACATCCAATCGCAGTAGCCTTCTACAGGATGTTATTTTCGAGCCTTATATTGATGTTTTTTATACCTTCCTATCTTGAAGAAATCAAAAATCTATCCACAAAAGAGTGGATCATCATAATCACTACTGGCTTTTTCCTTGCGATCCATTTTGCAGCTTGGATATCTTCTTTAGAATATACCACGGTGGCTTCATCAGTGATCTTAGTCTCGGCTCATCCTTTAGTAGTATCTTGGATCGGAGGGTGGTATTTAGGCGAAAGGCCTCCACCAGAGATATATGTCGGGATAGGAATCGCATTGATCGGAGTTGCCCTGATGGCATATTCAGATTACTCCATCAGCCAATGGGCTCTTTTCGGCGATATGTTAGCGGTATTAGGGATGTTGGCAATGGCAGGTTACATACTTAGAGGAAGAAAAGTGAGACCAAACATGTCTCTAGTAACTTATGCATTTTTAGTGTATCTGACTAGCACGATCTTCCTTGGTCTTTTCTCTATTGGTCTTTCTACATCTTTTACCATCTATCCGATGAGAGAATACATCATCTTTATCGCTCTAGCTATAATCCCAACAATGTTTGGTCATACGGTCTACAATTGGGCCTTAAAATATGTCAGGGCAAGGTTAGTATCTATAAGCTTACTAGGCGAGCCAATAGGTTCTTCAATACTTGCATTTTTTTTACTGCAAGAGGTCCCTCCTAGATTGAGTGTTTTTGGTGGAGTCATAACTCTGATTGGTATTTATTTATGTACAAAATACAGATAAGTGCTAGGTCACCGGGGTTGGTGCTCAGCTCACCGCTGAGGTACCCAGATTCATCCTCGACCCCGCTACCCCTCGAGCATCGGTAGTCCAGGTATCGGCTGCTCCCTTCCGGGCCTGGCCTGGT
>CAZRWG010000142.1:0-4283 GCA_964603805.1 uncultured Thermoplasmata archaeon | reverse complement strand
CTTGAGTGTCGTAAAATCGTAGATACCAAAATCTTCTTGGGCAGTAAAGGTATTGGTTGATATCGGAAATATTTATCAAATCATTTTCCATTTTCAATTACCACTTCTTGAGAGACATTTGAACTCTTGATCTGAAACTCATAGTTTCCATAAGCGATCTTCTTGGGAAGTACTGATCTGGTGATCCCAGTGAGTGATAAAAAGTTTCCAAGAAGACTCTCCGTAGCCTCAGTTTCTTTATCGATATTAGCTTTTGATATCTTTCTTTTCAGCCAATCCTGTAACTTTTCCTCTAATTGACGGATTGAGCCACTCCAATTTCGATATTGTTTCTCATATCCAGGGAAGGTAACTTTGATTTGAGTATCATCTGCAGGATCTTTAGGTATAAGCTTGATTCTATCCTCATAAACTTCCTCTATCCTGTAGTGATTAAAAGCACTCAAAAGACCGTAACTTGTTATAGCGGTCGTATCACCTCGTGGATACTCTATTTTGTAATTGATATTTCTCCCTCGAAGGCTGTGTAGAACTTTTGTACATTCATTTAAAAACTTGAAAAGATTCTTAATATCTTTGGAATAACCTTCAAAAAAGGCTCCGTCTTTACCATCTATCACATCGTCTATAGCTGTTAATAAACTCCTCCATTTTTCATAATTTGGCACATCACCAAAATCATATCTTATCTCTGAGTATGCTTCTTCGCGGTCATGAATCGCATGCGCTGCTCGGAGACCCGCTAAATCAATGAGTCGTTCGGATTTGGTTTGTTTAGTGGGGAGTGATTCGTATACTTTCTCAACAAACTTGGGGAACTCAATTTCGTCAGTCCACCAATGAAGTTTATTCATATTATAGATGTATACTTCTGCCTCGCTTTTCCGACCCGCTCGTCCAAACCGCTGGATAAAACTTTCCGCAGTATAGGGTTTTTCCATCACGAGCTTTTGAATGTCATAATCGAGACCTACTTCACCTTTTTTTGTAGTTATCAAAATAGGGTTTACATCAGGCCTAACCTCCTCCTCTTGCTGGGTGTCGTATCCGTTATCCTTCTCAGTAAGTTCGTATAACTCTGGTAATTCTTCAGAAAGGAATTCGTAGAAACGATTACTATGATAAGCGCTGTTGAAAACAATAGCTATATTCGGTTCACTTCCCTTCTCTAGATCTTGAGCATCTTCTTTTATCATCTTAGAAACTTCTTCTCGTGCCTCCCAAATCCTTTCCCGTTTTCTTTGAACTACCGTATCGAATCTGAAACGATCACCCTCGTCATCGACATAAGCTGATTCAACTTCTTTAACGTCTATATCAAGCACATTTTTGACAGTATTTATCAATGTTTTATTAGGCGTAGCAGACGATAAAACGATTTTTGAATCGGGTACTCGTTCGGTAATGATTTTTATCTGTATTAGCAAGCCGCTCGCTTCAAATTCATCATAAAAGTGAAATTCGTCATAAACAACCCCATCGAAATGATTGAAAAATTCGATCGCCTCTTGGGATGGATCCACATAGGAGTTTTGAATGATCGCTTGAAGGATGTCAGGATTAGTCAGGATTACGTTTTCACCAGCGATACCTTTTATATGTCCAAGCATTTCTTGAACTCTATCGTATCCTTTCTCACTGAGTTTATCTCCCGAGAGTATTTTGGCTGAACTTTCAAATTCATCCTCAATCACCTTTTTCTGCTGTTTAAGCAGGGCATTCGTTGGATAGATCAACAATGTCTTTCTTTTCTTGCGACACAACTCACTAAAAGCGGCCGTTTTTCCGGAGCCCGTTGGCGAATTAACCACGACTACTTGTTCATCACCTTCATGCAACCATCTCAAAAAGTCGTTTTGAAAACCCCTTGTTTTATCAAATTTGAAATCGAATGCTGGTTTTGTAGTTCTCAGTTTCGCTCCATTTACCTTCATCTTAATATCATCTCTGCGATATCATCTGCAAGACTCGGAGGTACATCTATGAAGTGCTGTAACCTAGGATCGTTTCCCCGGACGAATTTCTTAGAATTTTTACCTAATCGATTGAGAGTTTTTTCAGCTACGTCATAAACCTCGTCTAATAGATATTTATTAAGTATAATCTCACCTTCGTCACTTCTCTTTGCCCTGAACTCACCGCTTTGTTTTATCCCCATCCTGAAAAACAATTTTTCCGGGAGTTCACTTTCTGTCCAAACAGTGAATTCATATACTGAACCGGGTCCGATACCCATGTAATTTCTTACTGTCTGCCAAGCTGTTCCCGATGTTTCAAGAATCTCGGGCACTGATTTTTTGCTGTTGATGTTTTTTGCTATATTTGTTTCATTAGTGGTCAAGTGTCTATCGGACCGATAATCAGTACTCCGAAAAGTTCGTTCGTTTGAACGTACATCTATCGGTCTCATATCACTTACAAATAAAGGAAGGGTAGTCAGGTACGAATAATCGGGGCTAGTTGCCTCTTCACTGGTTAGGACATATTTCTTTTGGAGGTTAAAGTACCTATAACCAAGAGCGTGGATCAAAGCAGTAGCAGAAAGTATCTCTCGAGTTTTTATTGTTCGTCCCTCTGAACTTGAATAAAACAGAGGCGTGTACAATTTGGCCTTGAATGTCTTCGGCTTCATCCTACCAGTCGATCTTCAGCCTCTTTGGTCTGGTTAAGTAGTAACTCTTTCAATTCTTCATCTGCTGAATCTGTAGACCTATTGGCGATTTCATGGAAATTTTTGAACCATTCAGGGAAATCGTCAAATTCTCCTAATTCATCAGAATATATTTCCCAGTCACTTCTTTTAACATCTGAAAGGTAGTCGGTGAGTGCTTCTTCAATATCATCAGTTAGATATTCTATCAGAAGTTCTCCAGTGGATAGCGATGTGTCATGATCTCCTACGATGATAGCCACTATGTTGTTTTCTATATTCTTTCCTGTTCTCGTCTCACGGGCCCCGTATTTTTTCGTGTTCAATATATTGTGTAACATGTAGATAAGCATCTCAGCTGTCCCAGATTCTAATGTGACAAAATGTACCAGGCTGTTACCAGGTTGGACTTTCACATAATCAAACAGAGCTTCAGACTGTTCACCTTCTTCATTTCGCATTGTACCAGATTCGAAAACTGCATTCCTTGTCTCCTTGTTCATCAAATCATACTCATGGGTGCTGTAGGTATATCCTTCAACAACTCTAGATTTTATGGCGAAATCCTCGTCACCTGTACCTGCTAAGCCATAAGTTAGTGTATCCATGTTAATCGCGTTCTCAAAACTTTCTGGCTCATTATAGGTATAACTTTCTGCTATCAGTTCGTTTTCTTCCTCGTTTAATTTTCTCAGCAAATCTAGTCCCGTCAGCCTTTCCTTACTAACGAACTTTTCACCATTCACTTGTGCATGGAGCTGGTTTTTAAACTCTTGCGTTTCTGCGCGATCGGTGTTAGTATTCCTAAATAGGGTCGGCTCAACAACGTCTCTCCTGATGACTAGAGTTACTGACGGCTTTCGCTTTCGGTATATACTAAATTCGTCTACCAAACCTTTTTTAGGTTTTTCAATTTTCATTCTTATCACCATAAAGTAATTGATCATATGCGAAAAGGTAGGAGTTAATTAGAGCATCTTCCCAATCTGACATCCTTTTCAAGTTGTATAACTCGTTTTCTTCCAAATAGTTTTTTACGGAACCAACAAAATCGATCACTTCTTCGTAATCTACCCGTCCAGCGTACTCTTCCCTTTTTGCAGCATCGTATATCTGTCCGGCTACATGTTCGATCAAAATCTCATCTTTCATACCTTGACTCATCCCGCTCAAGAATGAGTCTAGGCACTCTCTGAATATCTTTGTCTTCTTATATTTGCTCTCGTACTGTTTCCCGAATAACTCCATCCCGTTTTTAGCTATATTTTTCATTTCCATCATACTATCACCATGGTAGGTTTTTAAATAATCAACAATCCGTCTTTGCTGATGACTAAAATCACTTACAACAGCAAAGTCGGCGATCGAGTGAAAATCATCTCTATCTAGTTCTAGATAAGGATTATCAGTATTGCCAAATGAGGACATGATATCAAATAATTCAAGCGGCCGATCTAAATCTTCAAACCGGCTTATTTTGTTGATTCCAAGAGTCTCTTCTCTCCGTATAGGTTCTTCGTCTTCGAAAACATGAGACGAGGTCCTGAATCTTGAAAAAGGCTTCCCTATTACAACTTTCATTCCTGATTTCTGGATTGTTTCAATACACTTCCTTATCACGCTCATACGATGG
>CAZRWG010000141.1:0-4295 GCA_964603805.1 uncultured Thermoplasmata archaeon | reverse complement strand
AGAAGTGATTCGAGGGCTTGAAACAAATGATACGACTAAAGATATTATTTTCTCGTTGGCTAATAAAATAGGTAAAGAACCGGTAGAAGTAAAAGATTCTCCGGGTTTTGCGGTGAATCGTATGCTTATACCGATGATAAACGAAGCAATATTCGCCTTGCACGAGGGGGTAGCTTCCAAAGAAGATATCGATAAAGTCATGAAAATGGGAGCTAATCATCCTATGGGACCTCTTGAATTGGCTGACATGATAGGTCTAGATGTGGTGTTAGAGATAATGGAAGTACTCCACAAAGAGATGGGAGATCCAAAGTACAGGCCATGTCCTTTACTCAGAAAGATGGTAAGAGCAGGAAAATTGGGCAAGAAGGCCAAAAAGGGCTTTTACGATTATAAGTGAGGTGATCAATTTGATAGAAATAGAAAGAGATGATGAGATAATTATACTCAAAATCGATAATCCTCCTATGAATGCTATATGCAAAGAGATGCTCGAAGAGATGGAAGAAGTTTTAGAGAAGTTGATGGAAGATGAAGTAAGAGCTGCTATCCTGACAGGAAATGGGGATGCTTTCATCGCAGGTGCCGATATAAAGGAAATGAAAGAGATGGACCATTCTCAAGCTAGATACTTCTCAAGAAAAGGGCAGAAACTTTTCAATAAATTAGGAAAACTACCTTTCCCAGTAATCGGAGCTGTAAACGGATTTGCTCTAGGAGGAGGGTTGGAACTTGCATTGAACTGTGACTTTTTATTGGCTTCGGAGGATGCTCTCTTCGGTCAACCGGAGGTCGGTCTCGGAATAATACCCGGGTTCGGGGGAACTTATAACTTGGCAGAATATATAGGGCCTGCTAAAGCTAAAGAATTGATATTTACTGGTAAAAAAATTAAAGCCCAAAAAGCTGAAGAATGGGGTATAGTCAATCGAGTCGTAGCTCAAGAGGAATTGATAGATGAGTCTCGAGATATAGCTGAAGAAATAACAAACAATAGTGCCGTAGCCGTCGCTAAAGCAAAAAAGGCTATAAATCAGGGAAGGAAAAAATCTAGAGAAGGTGCTCTAAGAACAGAAAGCGATAGATTCGAAGAATGTTTTCAATTTCCAGATAGCAAGGAAGGAATGGAAGCATTCCTGGAAAACAGGGACCCTGATTTTTAACTTAGAAGAAAAACATTTTCTACTCTTTTTTAATAAATAATATAAAAATAATTAAAGGGATTGTTCTTTTCGAGTAGATAGACTATATTCTACCCCACGAGAAAGAGAGGTTTTTTGAAGCGGGTCCTTTAAAATAAAGACCCGAGTCCTTCTGCTGCTTCTTCTTTCTCTTTTTCTTCGTCTCTTTCTTCCTCTTCTTCTTCCTCTTCTTCCTCTTCTTCTTCGGCTTCTTCAGCGGGTTCTGGAGCAGCGGCTCCACCGGATGGCATAGCGAATCCTTCCTCGATAGCTTCATCTATATCAACGTCCTCTAGACTTGCAGTCAATGCTTTCACTCTTGCCTCGTCGACTTCTACACCTGCAGCTTCTAGAATCTCGCTTATACCTTTTTCCGTTATCTCCTTACCTGCCGAATGAAGCAGCATAGCGCTGTACACGTATTCCATATTTTATACCTCCTTTGAATAGTATTTTTCATTCATCATCTTTTTGATCTTCATTTTCTTCATCTTCTTGATCCTGATCTTCTTCATCTTCTTGATTTTCATCATCCCCTTCCTGATCATTCTCCTTCTCTTTTTCCTCTTCCTCTTCTTCCTCTTCTTCCTCTTCTTCATCGATTCCTAGTTCAGCCTTTAGTTCCTCATCTAGAGCCCCAGCATCCAATTTAGAAGCTAAAGCCATCATGTTACTAGAGACTTGTGAGAGTATAGGTTTGATAGTTTTAGCATTTATTATGTCCGCATTGAACGCAAGGCTCATAGCGTCGCTGCTGGACTTTGATATCAACGTTGTGATATTCTCTCTTGTAGGATAGGAAATAGAGACAGAAAGTGCGAATGCTGATGCTGCTGAGTCCTTGAGATCTTCTACGAATTCGTTTGGATCGATATCTAGATCCTCTCTCTCGTAAAGTATTCCGTCCTCGTAAACTGATCTTAGGTCTAGTCCAACAGTGATAGGATTTATTTCTAATCTCCGGAGCATGGTCGCGAGTTGAGGAGTTATCGTTTCTCCTTCTTCTACGACTGTTTTAGTCTTATTTATCACGACTTTACCACTTTTTATAGAAGCTGGGATCCCTACATTTTGGAGATCGCCTACAATCGGTCCAGGCTTGAAAGGTGTCTCTCCTTCTTCAACTTTCACGTCTTCAGGGGCAGTTTCACCTCCGCTTGCAGGAGCTTTAGTTTTGGTTTTTTCCATCCGATTAAATAGTTTGAAGGGATTAAGATCAGTCATGACTAAAGCGATCTGACCTTCTATGAACTCTTGCAACTCTTCTAAGTCTTCTCTGTTATCTTTAGCTCTTTTTATGGCTTTTTCTATGAAAGTGTTTTTCGAAGACCTGATTCGGGCGACCTCTCTAAGTTTCGCTCTCATCTGTTGCATTTGGCGCGCTGGTATGCCTTCTATATTAACCACTCCAATCACGGGTGAAGACTCCAACATCTTCGTCAGTTCGTTGACTTCCTCTTTTTTCCAGCTGGGAACATCTTCGCTCATCTTTTATCCCTCACATTATCCTTATCGCAGGACCCATCGTCGTCTTTACATAAACACTTGCTATATTGATCTCTCTTCTATCTAGATTCTGGATGATTCTTCTCATCACCGTATCCACATTATCAGCTATCTCCTCTTCCTCTAGTTTGACCGTTCCAACAGGTGCGTGAAAAGTCCTTCTATCACCAGACCTCACGTGAACAGTACCTTTTAAGGATTTTACAACGTCTTCGATATCATCATCTGGTGTGATCGGATTCGGCATCTTACCCTGAGGACCTAGTATAGAACCCAATTCTCTACCTATCACCGGCATGATAGACGGTTCAGCAAGAAAAAATTGGTGTTCTTCGGCTAATTTCCTCGCTTCTCTTTTATCATCTGATAAATCTTCGATCCTATCCGGTTCTATCACGGTATCGGCAACATCTCTAGCCTGTAACGCAAGTTCTCCACTGCCAAAAACACCTACCTTGATCTCCTTGCCTCTACCATGGGGTAAAACAATCTCTTCATCGATCCTATTCTCTGGTTGAGATAGATCTATATCCCTGAGATTTATAGCCAACTCCACACTTTCGACAAATTCTCTATCCGGAGCTTCTTCGAGAGCTTTTTTGACTCCTTCTAATGTTGTATCATCTGCCACGTTAATACCTCCTGTAGTAGTTACGGTCCCTGAAATCAGACTCAGGAAGTGACCTCCTACAGGTCTGTCCTTTCACAACTGCAGTTCGTATATAAAAGTTTTGGAGAGTCTGATGTCTTTAATCATTAAAAAAAGATAAGAATAGGGAAAGTGGTTTTAGATGCCGATCATTTGTTCTGAATGAACTTCGACACGTAGGGACTAACGCCTGGTTTATCTCTTCTGAAGTGACCGGATGGATTTCCGTTGAGTAGTTCCTCGAACCACGCCTCGTGCTCGATCTCTTCATGTAGTATCGCCGCGGATAGCTCATAAGTTCTTGGATCTTTACCCTGGGTCATCTTGCATATCTCAGTGTAAACACCGACTGCGCATCTCTCTGCACCTAGCAGAACTTCCAATATATTCTCAATTGTTGGATCATCTGGAAGTTTAGCATCTTCACAAGCGGCTCTGTTCGCAAATTCCCTGATATCATTTGGTATCTCTCCACCCAATTCATAAATCCTAGGTACAAGAGCTTCGAAGTGATTTCTGTCTTCCAATCTCGCATCTTCGGCTATCTCTTTAATGCTCTCGCCTTCAAGACCTGTACTGTTATTTCTTAGCACTGTGTAATAGTAATAGGTCGTGAATTCTGCTGCCGCTGCATCTACCAATTTCTCTATCAGTTCATCTACATCAATTCCTGCTTGTTCTATTAATTCTACGTTTCTTCGGGAAATTTTAATCACCCGTTTTTTTATACGTAATTCTGCCTAATAAAGTTTGCGATTTACTTAGAATAATTAAAGTTTATAGTAATTATATTTTCGATATTCGTAGATTTGTTTTATAAAATAATATTTGATACCTTTGATTACAACAAAAAATTTATTTCCCTTTTAAAGATAGACAAAGAGAGATGAAAGGCAAAGATAAAATCTGGCCAGATTTTAGATTCAATATCGAAGAATTAGCAGGAGCAGTAGGAGATT
>CAZRWG010000140.1:0-4297 GCA_964603805.1 uncultured Thermoplasmata archaeon | reverse complement strand
TCCTCCTGTTCTATCTCTTCTTCTCCGTCGCTCTGAATGCCTTCTTCATCTTCACCAACCTCAGAGTCTTCCTCATCAGTTTCTTCCTGATCTTCGAGATACTCTTCCTTATCCTCTTCACTACTTTTCTTTCCCATCAATTCCTTAACAGGCACTACCTTCAATACAACAACTAGCACTACTAGTAAGATGATTAGAGAGGTGATTATCAACAGCGGTATACCATGTAAGAAAATGTCCATGCTGAAGAAGATGCCCGAAGTTATCACTATATCTGGTTCGATCGTGATTTGTTCTTCTGAATGATCCGATACGTCCACTTCTAAATAGTGTCTAGAACCGGAAGTCTCTCCTATCTTAACGTTTTCGTTCTCATCTACATCAGGCCTTATACCCGAAGGGAATATTATCCTGAAGTTAGTATCTACACCATCTATAGAAGGTATCTCTATCTCACCCATGCCGATACTGTAGATGTTGAAGGAACCAACACCGGAACCTGTCTCCTTCAAAGGTAGATTGAATTCACTATCCATAAGTATTACTATAGGTGCTTCTTTATCGTCAAGATCCCATGAACCTTCTTTGAATCTGAGTTCTACCTCTAAATCTTCACCATCGATAGCATCTTCTAGAGCTTTACTGATACCTTCAAAATCTTCGATACCTTGTCCATCTCTGATCATGTCCAGTATTTCTTCTTTCTCGAAAAGACCGCGTTTCTCAGCCTGTCTCATCAGATCAGCCGTAGCGTACTCCAAATAGATGTCCTCTGGAAGTGAATCTTTCATCTCTGCAGGTGCTTCGACCACTGACAGGCTGACATCACCTTCGATTAACGTGTCCGCGGAAGCAGAATAATCCATATCGAACAGATCTGTTTTTAAAGATGCTCTTTCTAGAGTCACGTCGATATCTAGAGTAGCAGATTGTTCACTCGGAACTTCGACATTTGAACAGAACTCACCATTGAAATCTTCACCAAGGTCGATCTTATAATAGCCATCCTCTTTAGGAACCTCTCCCGAAGGATCATATAGTCTCATGAAGTCAGGAGCACTTAATTTTAAAGTTTTAGATCGCCCTTCTTCCTCATCAATATCTGATAAACTGAAGTCTATCACCGCACCGCTTCTCATAAGACTCTCAGCGAATTCATTATCTATGATCATATCTTCCTCAGGCATCTCTAGTTGAAAATCTTCTACCCTATAATGACGTATTATAGGCCCGCTTAGTCTTCCGGGGTCGTTGTACTCAAACTCTACATCTCCGATAAAGCCGGGTATTTGATCTTTGACTTCTTCAACTGAATTGTTCATCTCGTCCGTTATGGTCTTCCATTCCAAAATATCGTTCTCCACAGCAGTCCGTAAGAACTGATGATCGACATAGTCCAAGTCTTCTACATCCTCGGAAATGTCGAAGTCATAATCATCTGGATCCACCCATGAAACGGAGATGTTTATATCCAGGTCGATGTTTTCAAGATCCTCTAGATCAAAATCACTCACAACCGATATATCTTCCTGATTGACTTCCCTGATCTCCCCATCATATCTCCAGGTTGTGGTCGCTTCACTCTCGTCTCCTTCCAACTCATATTCCCTCGACCATCTATCCTCTCCTTTCTCCCCTCCTACGATCTTGATATCTTCAGGTGTTTTCAAACTGATGATGTTATCTACATATTCCTCAGTTTCAACGGTGAAATCTCTTTTTATGGTAGCGTTCAATTGGAGTGTAGCTCTCACCATCTCGCCTAGGTCAGCTTCCTCGGGTAGGTCAAAAACGTCGTTATCGAAGGCCGCTGGTTCAACACTCTCAAACTCCCCTCCGAATTCATCCAACTCAGGTGATAATTCCTCCCACTCAGCATGAGACCAATCTTTCCAGTGAAGGGATTCCCATTCCCAATCCAGTTCGACTTCTTCGCCGAACAGGTCTTTCAGACCTGATGAAATATCTTCTTCACTAGGCTTTACAGTTTCATCGTAAATAGTCGAGAGTTCGACCATGTCGTTTCTGATACTCATCCTGATGAAATTATAATCTATAAGATCTAGTTCGTGAACATTTTCAGATATTTCGAATTCATCTCCGTATCTGTCCGGATCCACTACACGGGTATCCATCCAGATGTTGATAGGAACATGATCGAACCTCTCCATATCCATCAACATATATGCTTCTACATCTTCTTCTTCATAAGTTCTAACTTCACCGGCCCATCTCATCTTCAGTGACAGAGTCGTGATGTCCGTTTCTCCGTCTCTGTTGTCGATCTCTCTTTCATACAGATATCTCTCTCCAACTGGTTCGGAATCTTCGAACTTAATCTTCCTGGGACTCAATACGTTCAGATCATAAACCACGCCTTCTTCCGCCGTAAATTCAGAATCAGTTTTTATCATGGCGTCTACTCTCAGTGTTTCGTTGATCACTTCCCGTTTATCCGCCTCTTCAGGTAGATCCAGTTTTTCATTAGTGAATCCAATAGGCTCGGTAGAGTTAACGTAGCTTCGAAGAGGAGGTTCTTCACCCATCTCTTCTATGTCATAGCCGGAAACGGTGGACTGGTCCCATTCTAATTCCATATCTGGTTCTTCACCGAACATATTCTCTATATTCGCTTCCATCTCCGCGATAGAGTCATCCAACGAGCGATCCTTAATCTCATCCAAGGTCACAAGATCGTTGTCCAAGAACAGCCGGAGACCATCTGATGTGACTATTTCCAGGTCACTGATGTGATCAGGCAGGATAGGCTCGTCTGTATCTTCCTTCGTATACTCTTCGATACTAGCTGAACTCACGTTTATGGTGTTCTCTATCGGTACATTATCGAAACTCTTCATGTCGAAAAGGCTCTCAGTATGTATATCCTCTCTCTCCACTTCATCGGGATCTTCATGTCTAGTCTTCCATTCCCTTTCCAATACTACTTCCTGATCACCTTTTGTGTTGTTGAATATCCACGTCGAGATCCTCTCTTCTTCATTATCCCAGGTGTAGTTCTCATCCCCCCATTCACCCCAAGTATCTTCGGACTCCATCAGATAAGGTGGAGGGACTTTAAATCTGAAGGTAGAGTTATGGCCTTCCTCCACATTTAGATCCACATCTTTGCTCACGTTCGCCCCCAGCTGTAAAGTACCCTTTACCACGTCACTCATGTTCAATTCTTCATTATCTTCGTCGAATCCCAATGAGGTTTTGGTAAGATATACGTCAGCGGAGTTGGAAAAGTTGATAGGTCCTGAATCGCCTTCAGTCGATTCGGCATCGTAGAATTCTTTATCAGCGTCGGGAAAGGCAGAAGAGATGGTTTTGACAAAACCATCTGTGATGTTTTCCTCTATATTTTCGACCAAATCATCCGTATCATCATGATCTCTAATTTCATCAGCGGTTAATATCTCGCCACCGATTTCTATGCGATATACACTGTGATTTGCTTCCGTGGTAAGAGCTGTCATGTTCTCTTCGAAAACGATGTCGTAGTAATCTAGGATGAGCTCGTGTTCTTCTTCAGTATCGATGTCAAGAATTTCTTCGTCATCATCGCTTTCTTCGACTGTAGTGTCTTCATCACTGCTCTCCTTATCAGTATCTTCAGTAGTTTTGTTATCTTCATCGACTCTTTCATTCACTCCAACCTCTTCTTCAAATCCTTCAAAATCTCGATCAAGTAGATCAAGAGCATCATATATCATATCAAAACTTATCCAGTCATCTTGGACTGTGTTCCCATCAAAACTTTCGGAAGTCTCTTCCTTAGAGCCCTGACTGCTTTCAAGATCATCGAAGTTTTCCTCTTCTTCATTTTCTTCACTAACGTCTATAGGTCCGGCTTCAGCAGAATGCAGACCTGGAGATATAACGCTAGCGATCAAAATTAATACACTCATCGTGACCAACAAACGATATCCTTTCATCCTTTTACCCTGTCCGTTAGCGGAGATTTGATAGTTTATTTAAAATTAACGAAGTAAAACCAAGAAAAATTTCAGTATCTAATCTTTTACAATATAAGGGAAAAGTTGGATATATCACGTGACTATTTTAACGAACATAAGAGCTGATAAAGATGGGTAGATTCTTGGTTACTGGAGGTTGTGGGTTTATAGGGACCAATTTGATTGAGTATTTGTTAGAGAAAACCGATGACGATATAACGGTTCTAGACAATTTGAGTGAAGGGAAATTAGAGTACTTGAAAAGCATCGACAATTACTCAGAAAAACGAATAGACTTCATAGAAGGAGATATCAGAGATGAAACTAAAGTTCAAGAA
>CAZRWG010000139.1:0-4309 GCA_964603805.1 uncultured Thermoplasmata archaeon | reverse complement strand
TGGATAAAGAGTTACAGGAACATAGTTTATGTATTTTTGCACTAGACCAATAGTAATTCTAATCCACGCAGTACAAAAAGAGGTACGATGATCATCAGAAAATCGTCATCAATCCTGAATGTAGGATACTCAGCTAAGATAGCAACAGCGGCTCCAATTGTAGAAAATGTTATTATCATAGGAAGAGAAAAATCAGCCAACAAACTGAACAGTAACATCGCGAGCAGGGACCAAGCTAAAAAAGGTATATAAGGATATAATTCAGGTTTACGGTGCTGTATCTCGCCTATAAGGGGGTCTATAAGACCCATACCTAGAAGGCACACAAAAGCTAGATGCATTGGGAAAAACAACAAAGTGATCGCTGCAGCGATAGAGGCCCAAGCGTAGGAGGCGAACTGCCTTGTTTCATATTCTCTCATTCCGTAAACGCTGAACCCGAAATATAAGCGAAATCCTTCGAAAACAAGCACTATAGCTAGTATGAGTATCAAAAACCAATCACGTGGATAACCAAATAAAGGGTCTGGTACCAAATAGTATACTAAAACTATCCATGTCATCGAGTGGATTATCCTTCTGACTAAACGTTCCTCTTCAGTCATCGCTATTTTCTCCTAGAATAGACAAGTTTCTTCCCCGATTTACCAATACCTCTAAACAATCTATAGCCCTTTTAGTGCTCGGATAAGCTGGTACGCCCTTTTTATAAAATTTATTTCTCCATTTATCACCAGTCTTATCCCCGATACAAGCGACTATGATCGGCTTGCTTCCCTCATGATACCATTTAGAAACATATTCGACCATCTCTTCCCCCACATAAGGGGATTGAAAAAGTGCATACAAAAATATGGCATCGATCTTATCTTCGTCCTGAAGTATTTTCAAAACATCGTCGACCATCTCATCCGTGACATTAGCGGTGAGATCTACGGGATTATCACTAGAAGCAATCGGAAGGATCACTTCATCCAACCTCTCTTTAATATCCTTAGAAAAAGAAGGCATATTGAGACCTAGACCAGGATCTGAGTCCTCTATGTAATCCGAAGCTATCACTCCAGTACCTCCTGCACTACTGATCACGGCGATATTCTCTCCTTTGATCGGTCTGTTCATCTTTAAAACCTCAGAGAAGTCAGTCAATTCCCTTTCATCATAAGCGTTTATTATACCCGCTTGCTTTGATACACCTTTCACCACTCTATCCGAAGTAGAAGCCAAAGAACCCGTATGAGATTGTGTAGCTTTACGACCTATATCACTTCTACCACTCTTTAGAAGGATTATCGGTTTTTCTAAGGTAGTTCTTTTAGCAATTTTGTAAAGTTCCCTTCCATTAGATAGACTCTCTAAATAAAGGGCGATAACTTCAGTCTCTTTGTCTTGGGCAAAGTATTCTAGTAATTCGACTTCATCGATATCTAATCTGTTTCCTATCCCGACAAAAGCGGAGAGACCAGTATGATGCGTACAGAGTGTTTCCATGAAAGGGGTAGCCATGAATCCACTCTGGGATATGAAGGCTATACCACCCTCATCTGGTCTCTCAACCCGGTCCTCTGGGAGGAAAAAGGTATCCAAATCTGCAGGAGGACTCAGAACGCCCATAGTGTTAGGCCCTAATAAACGAGTTTGACTATCTTTTAAAATCTCCTTTATCTCTTCTTCCATCCTTTTTCCCTCCTCTCCCGTCTCGCCGAAGCCTCCTGAAACGAGTATTATGACTCCGACTCCGAATTCCACGCAATCTTTTACAGCATCAACGGCGTATTTTGAAGGAATGGACAATATCGCCAGATCTATTTTATTGGGAACTTCCTCGATTGAAGGATAAAAACCATCTTCCCTTTCTGCCTTGGGATTTATCGCATAAACATCCCTGTGTGATGCCTTTAGATTATTATATATGATATTACCCATCTTTTCTTCTTGGCTTAGAGAAACTCCGAAAATAGCCACACTATCTGGATCAAGTAATTTATCTATATTTTTTCCTCTTTCAGATCCATTCATGCTCAAGACACCACCATGAGACTTCAAATCTGATTTAACCCATCAGGTACCCATTTATGTAATTTTTTGTGGTTGAATTTTTTCTTTCTCATAACCTCTCAAAAATTCCAAAATACTAATAAAGGACCACTCTTTCTCGGATTTGATGGCATCAAAAGATGATGAGCTCGATGGACTTTTTGATCCTGAATCTATCGCGGTGATCGGTGCCTCAAGGAAAGAAGGTAAGATAGGTTACACACTTTTTTCGAACATAAAGAAATCAGATTATGAGGGAGAAGTTTATCCAGTCAATCCAAAAGGTGGAGAGATACTTGGAGAGAAAATATACGAATCTATAAAGGATATTCCTGACGGGGTAGACCTTGCAGTCATAGTGGTGCCGGCTAAAATAGTAAAAGATGCTATACATGAATGTGGAGAGAAAGGGATAAAACATGCCATAGTCATCTCCTCGGGCTTTTCGGAGATAGGAAATGTGGAGGAAGAAGAGGAGATGGTAGAAGAAGCAAGAAAATACGGGATGAGAGTCTTAGGTCCCAACGTTTTCGGTATTTATTCTTCAAAATCAGACCTTAACGCAACTTTCGGTCCCTCAGAGATAGAAAAAGGAAGCATAGCTTTACTCTCCCAGAGCGGAGCTTTGGGTATAGCGATGATAGGGAAGACAGCACAGCAGTATCTAGGACTTTCTGCTATAGTGAGCATCGGAAATAAAGCGGATATCGATGACATAGACCTTGTTGATTATTTCAGTGACGATGAAGAGACGGATGTTATAATGATATACATGGAAGGTCTTGAGAATGGGAGAGAGTTCATGAAGAAAGTCCGAGAACTCCCTGAAGATAAAAGTGTGGTTGTGATAAAATCAGGTCGTTCTGATAAAGGGGCGACCGCAGTTGCGTCTCATACTGGTTCACTCGCTGGTAGTGACAGAATATTTTCTTCCGCCTTCGAACAATGCGGGGTCCATAGAGCAGAGGATTTGAGAGAAGCTTTCAATTGGTCTAGGGCGTTTTCTACATCTCCGCTTCCTAAATCAGATAATACTGTGGTTGTAACAAATGGTGGGGGTATAGGAGTGTTGAGTGCTGACGCCGCAGAAAAATATGACGTGAAATTGTTGGACGATCAGACCCATTTAAAGGAAACTTTTGAGGACGCAATACCTTCATTCGGTTCAACCAAAAACCCTATAGATATCACAGGACAGGCCGGAAAGGAAGAATATGAAAGATCGCTGAGGAAAGCTTTCGAAAGCGAGGTAACAGGTGCTGTTGTAGGACTTTACTGCGAGACAGGTACCGCTGACCCATGGAAAGTTGCAGAAGCTATAAAAGAGGTATATGATGACTATGGAGACGAAAAAGCTTCTGTATATACTTTCACTGGAGGGAAAGAGGTCAAAGAATGTGTTCAATGGTTAAGAAAACATAAGATACCTGCCTTCACGGATACTTACGAGTGTATTTCCGCCTTAGGTGCCCTTTTCAAGAAAAAAAGATATCTAGAGCGAGAGAAAAAGAGAGAGGAAGAGATAGAGTTAGATATACCTATCGACGAGATCAGAGAAAGATTGAAAGAGATAAGAGATAAAGGTAGATTGACACTATTGGAAAACGAGGCTCGAGAGATTTTGAATCTCGCAGGTATCCCAATGGTTGAGGGAGAAGTAGTAAACTCTCTCGATAGAGCCGTAGAGGTTTCAGAAGAGATAGGATATCCGGTTGTATTAAAGGTAGTTTCAGAAGACATCATACATAAATCAGATGCCGGTGGAATAGCTTTAAATTTGGAAAATGAAGAAGAAGTTGTAGATGCTTACCAGGCGATATATTCTAATTGCCGCAAAAACTACCCAGACGCTCATATCAGCGGCATATCAGTAGCAAAGATGCTGAAAGGTGGAGAAGAAACCATCGTTGGTGGATCGAGAGATAAATCCTTTGGACCTCTAGTAATGTTCGGTTTAGGCGGTGTCTATGTAGAAGTTCTAGAGGATGTTGAATTCCGAGTTGCTCCTATAACTAAAAAGGAAGCAAGAAGGATGATGGGGCAGATCGATTCTTTTCCGGTACTTGTCGGAGCGAGAGGCCAGCCGAGAAAAGATTTAAACGCCTTGGCAGATGTTATATATAGGATATCCTATTTGATGAATGAAATAGAGGAGATCTCGGAGATGGATCTCAATCCAATTAAGGCGTTTGATCGGGGAGATGGATGCAGAGCTGTAGACGTAGCTATAAATCTTGAAAGTAGGTGATATAAAATGAAAAATCTCATAATA
>CAZRWG010000138.1:0-4326 GCA_964603805.1 uncultured Thermoplasmata archaeon | reverse complement strand
CAAATTTAAAAGGTTCGAATTCGTTTCCTCCACCTTCGAAGAAATATCCAAAGAACTCAACATATTGAAGTCTGAGCGAATGGACGAAGGAACCAAGTCCTTGAAGCGCGAGATTAATCATATGCCCCGCAAAGAATACTAAAAGAGCCAAGACGAAAAATGGATACGAAGGGTCTGCAAAACCCATCGCACCAAGTATTATCAAAACTCCACCGACCCCTGTCATCTTATTACTTTCTTTTTTGATATGACCGTATAAAGCAATCAACACGCCAATAGCTAATAGGGGCCAGACGATAAACATCCCTACATCTGCTGCAGCGACCAGATCAGTGATCACGTTCACGGTCAGCGCTATCCCCGCAGTAGCTAGTCCTAGGGCCAAAATCCTTGAAAAAGACAAAAAGTCGCCTAAAAAGCCGGTCAATTCGAAGAAAGATAATCCTTTAGCTCTCAAAGCTAACAGGATAAGACCTCCCGCCCCCATCGCATAGGCTGCATAGTTTACAGGAGATGCAAAGGTAAGATCTTCAAGCATCATAGGGGCTATCAGTATAACTGCAGCTGGCTGTAACAGCCACCATGATACATTTTCAAGTATTATCCTTTTGTAATTTTTTCTTTTTATATGTTGGATCAATTGTAATAGTAGGCCGATATTGATGTAGGTGATCCCGATCACTAAAGAGATGATGAGGAGTATGAGAGGCCCATCTCCCTCTAAAGTTTCCAATAAAGCAGGAGTCTCGATACCGAATCTACCTATAAGGTTATGATAATCATCTCTACCTGGTCCCATATAACCTCCTTGAATAAGACCAAAAAATATGGTAGAGAGACCGGTAGCAAACAGAATCCAACCAAAATTCCTTATACCTTCCTCTACCTTGCCAGGACCCTTTATCATGGCTATTGCCCCAACGGCAAGTATTAGTCCATAAATAAAATCTCCAAGCATCAAACCGAAGAAAAGAACGAATGCAGGACCCACTATGATAGTGGGATCGACCTCATCATACCTCGGTGGGGCGAACATCTTAGTTAAAAGTTCAAACGGCTTGATAGGTTTTGGATTTTCTAAAGAGATTGGCACTTCATCTGGATCCGCTGGTTCTTCATCGACGATTTCAGCATGCCCCTCAGCGCTATCTGAGATAACATCTTTTACCTTTTCTACATCGTCTTCTTCAGCCCAAGCTTTTATCACACTCGTTGTATCGGTACTGCCAAAATTCTGGACGATCTCTTTCTTATCCCTGTATATATTCAACTCTTCTCTCATTACCTGGTATTTTTTCTCCCAATCTTTTTTGTACTTTTTCAAATCATCGACTAAAGAGTCACGTCTTTCTCTCAACTTTGTCAAATCCTCTTTCACTGTGGCGAGAGCTTCTTTTGGATCACCTTCAAGCTCCTCTAATCTCAGAGGTCTAAAATCCCCTTCTCTGAGAGCGCTTTCATATTCTTCCTTCTCCCCCAGATAAGCTCCGGTCAATACGAGGGATTCTTCATCTGTGTTTCCGGTCTCGGTGAAAAAAGCACTCTCTAGCTCATCTAGAGCACTCTTCAATTTATTGGGCTTTTTCGTTTTTCCGAGACGCAGAACGAAAAAGGTCGATTCACCGAGCAAACTCAATTCTATATCGATATCTATGATGGTCTTCAAGGCTTCTTCTTTTTCTTTGAGGCCTTTTATCTCATCTTTTATATCTGTGAGTTCGGAATTCAATTCCCTAATCTCCTTTCCATTTTCTTCTAGGAGCTCCCTTATTTCACCGAAGAGATCATCTATTGATCTCTTTTCTCTTTTGATCTTTTCGGGTTTACGTGGGTTGAAGAATTCTTTTATACTCGTTTCTTCTTCCTTTCCAACTCTTTCAAATATATCTAATATAGAAGACAATCTCATCTCATAATCGGTAAAATCCGTAATGATCTCGGGTATATTCTTTTCTTCAACAAGTTCTTTCACATCTTCGTCCTTATCAACTGTATCTATTTCGACAACGCCCTCATCTTGAAGACAATCCACGACCTCCTGGGTATAATCTTTATGAACAAGGATAGTGAGGTCTTTCATCCTCTTTGGGAATAACAACGGTTTATACCTCCATTATCTCTTCTACGACATGGGCCGCGGCCTCAGAAATATTTTCTTTGGTAGAACTTCTTATTTTCTCGGCTTCTTTTTCCCCCCTCTCCCTTATTTTTTCCGCCTTATTTTCGGCTTCTTTCTTAACTTTCTTCTTTTTTTCTTCTAACTCCTTTCTCAGCGAAAATAGAGCGTCTTCTTTTTCTTGCTGGGCATCTTCTTTGGCCTCTTGGACCATTTTCTCGGCTTTCTCCTTAGCCTTTTCTACCTTTTTGAGCCCTTGTTTTTCGGCTTTTTTTATCTTCTTAATCTCTTTTACGGACACGGTTATACCTCAGAATTTATTCCACTGCCGCTCGGGACTTCTTGAAGATAAAAATCGGATATAAGTATTTTGGTGCTTAGTCAACTATATATTCATTTCAAACTGATCGCAACATCCAACGCTTTAGCGCCTTCATCTAAAGACGCTACTGGATTTAGATCTATATCGTTTATCTTATCGACGTTATAGATCAGATCACCAACCTTTGAGATCATAACAGCTAACGCGTTCAAGTCTTTGCATTTTTGACCACGCGCTCCTGTAAGCAGTGGAAATGAATCTATATCGGCCATCATACGGTGTGCTTCGTCGATAGGTATAGGAGCTACCCTAAACTCTACGTCTTCGAATATCTCTACATGGATCCCTCCAAGTCCAAACATAACAACTGGGCCAAAAGTAGGGTCCATCATCCCTCCGATAACGACTTCTACCCCACCCTCGACCATCTCCGCTACAGAGATACCTCTTATGTTTGCATTGGGTTTTCTATCTTTAACTCTAGAATGTATTGCCTGATAGGCGTCTTCGACTTCTTCTTTGCTCTCCAGGTCCACAGCTATGCCTCCAACATCCATCTTATGGACGATATCTTCAGAAACCACTTTTAGTACAACTGGATAGCCGATATTCTCTGCTGCTTCCAAACACTCCTCTAAACTTCTAACTATTTTTCCTTCAGCCATAGATATATCCGCTACTTGTAGGACTTCCCGCATTTCACTCTCAATCAATTGATGTCTTCCATTTTTTTTGACTTCTTTGATTATCTCTTCAATCTTAGTAAAATCGATATTCCAGTCTTTTTCGATATTTTCTTCAATACATTCCGTTTCATCTATGATATTATCACCTTATTTGAATCTCATCCTCAGTATTATCTCTCCACCTTCCCTTCTCTTGTCTATATCGTAACCCATTTTTTCGAAAACTCTTAACATTCTCTGATTGTCTGCGAGCACTTCGGCTGTAAATCCGTAAAGACCTTGATCTTGAGCGATCATGGTTAGATATTCAAGAAGTCTAGTGCCTATACCTTGATTCTGATATTCATCCCTTATCATAAAGGAGACTTCAGCAACATATTGACCTTCTTTGATTCGATAATCTCCAACTCCTACCATCCTATGAGGACCCTCGATCTCTGGATCTATGACGACGATAGCCATCTCTTTATTGTAATTTAACTGGACGAACTCCTGTCTTCTCTCATGAGGCATATCTTTTCGAGCACTCATGAAACGTTTATATCGGCTTTCATCGGATAGCGAATAGAACAAGTCCTTGAGAAGCTCGTCATCTGTTGCCTTCATCGGCCGGAATAAGAACTCTTTACCATCCAGTTCTACATACTCTTCATATTCATCGGGATATCTACCACCTTCTCCAACGACCAACATCTGATCTTCATAAACAAGTTTATGTTTTTTAGCTTCTTTAAGTAATTCTTCCCTAAATTTTGGATGAGCTATATTTATGAGTTCCATAGCTCTATTTCGAATGTTTTTTCCTTTTAGGTAAGCGGTACCATATTCGGTCACAACATACTCAACATCTCCTCTTGTTGTAACTACACCTGCCCCTTCATCTAGAGATGGAACGATCCTAGACACATTTCCATCTTGAGCTGTAGATGAAAGTGCGATGATGGACTTTCCATCTTCTGCGTATCCGGCACCTCTCATAAAATCAGCGTGACCACCTATACCGCTGTAGAAGCTGTAACCTAGCGAGTCAGCACAGACTTGGCCTGTGAGGTCTACCTGTAAGGCCGTGTTTATCGCGGTCATCTTGTGATTTTTTGCGATATTAAAGGGATCGTTGACATAATCCGATGGATGAAGTTCGATGGATGGATTATCATCTACGAAATCATATAGGTCCTTAGTACCCATCAAGAATGATGCTA
>CAZRWG010000137.1:0-4371 GCA_964603805.1 uncultured Thermoplasmata archaeon | reverse complement strand
AGCCTTGTCAGCATAAAAAGCGGGCTTATCTTCTCTCTTTTTCTTTCCTCCTCCAAGAAGAACATGAGCCATACCCCCAACTTCATTTTGTCTGTCGTAAATGGCTACTGCAACACAGGATCCTAATGCTCTTGCTACCATTATCTTTTTATCTCCGGTAACTTCCATTTCCCCGATCTTGATTTCTTTTTCTTCAGTCATGTATGGTCCCTCAGTGTTTCAGAGATAGTTATAATGACCTGAACTTTTACGTTCAGGTTAAAACTCATTGTCTCAAAACAAATTGTTCATAAAATCCTCAGTTAGAGCATCACTAGGAAGTAATATGTATCTTCCCTTGACCCCCACTCCTTTAGCAGCAATTTTCACTTCTGATATTATGGCGTTGTTCTCAAGCCCTTCTGAATAACTTAAAAGATTCTGCAGATAAACGCCTATCATATCATGTTTCAACTCTGGTGGGGTGTGTAGAATTGGAAGATCAAAATAATCTCCAATTTCTGCTAAAAAATTCCCTAAAAGAATATTACCAACTTCTCGCAAAGCACTTCTTTCATCCTCCCCAAGTTCTTTTGATTTTTCATCTCCTTTGCCTAATAATCTTCCAGAAAGTTTCATCGCACTTTTTTCATCCATCACGAAAAGAGAAATACCACCTTCTCCTTCTTTAAGTTCAGAATAAAGGATAATCCCTAAATTTTCTTTTTCTATTTCTTTTTCAACGAGATCTATCGGATTAGTATAAATATTCAATATCTCAGTATTAACCGAAGTTCCTAACATCTTGGAGATAGATTCTGCAGATTTACGTGCGGCGGTTTCAAGAATTTCTCTCAAAAGAAAGAGATTATCTTCGTTCAACTCTATCTTAGTTTCTTCTTTTTGCTTGTTCTCCATAATATAGGTACGCTAATCAACTACGTTTATATATTTGTTTCCCACACATATAGAAATTTTCAAGATTAAAAAGATTCTAAAGATAAATAAAACCTCTTTTTGAGCGACTATTAGATAAAAAATATTCATGAATATATCAGTCTAGATGCTTTTTGAAATTTTGGGAGATAAACAGAAATAATAAATATACCTAAAGAAATGGGACAGCGCTATGGCCAAAAGTGTCCTGATTGTTGACGACACCAATTTCATGCGTAAAATGTTGAGAGATCTTATCTCTGAACATTATGAAGTGGTCGGTGAAGCAGAAAACGGTAAAGAATGTTTAAAGAAGATGGAAGAACACAGTCCAGACATCATAACTTTAGATGTCATAATGCCCGAAATGGACGGACTTGAAGCTCTTCCAAAAATAAAAGAAAAAAACGGGAATCAAAAAGTCATAATGGTCACCTCGGTAGGACAGCATGAAAAGGTAACTGAAGCCATGAATAAAGGTGCGGCAGGTTATATAATAAAACCATTCGATGAAGATAAGGTTTTAGAAGAAATCGAAAAGGTACTTGAAAACTAATTTTGCTTTTTTATCCTTCATTTGTTTTTAATTAGTTTTCACTAGAGAAATATAAACCTATTCCTCTCGAAGGTATTCAAAAATCCTTTCAGTTATAGCTGAGCCCATCCCTTTGATATCGCTCAATTCCTCTTTAGATGCTTCTTTTAAATCGCCTATATTTTTGTATCCGCTTTCATAAATCCTCTCAGCAAGCTCAGGACCGACATATTTTAAGGTCTGCAATTCTTCTATTGCTTCTTCTTTTGTTTTAGTCTCTTCTTGAGTTTTAACTTCCTCTTCAGGCTCATCACCTTTTAACTCTTCCAAAGTTTCTTTTAGCTCATCTCTTTTTTCTAGCAAGCTATCTACTCTTTCTTGTTTTAGCTTTAAAGTGTTCCTAAGTCGATTTTTCTCCATTTTGAACTTATTTTCTATCTTTTTCTTTTCCTGTTCAAGATCAGAAATTTCAGATTCTAGTTCCTCTAATTCTTCCTCTAAATTGAATATTTTAGATTCTTTCTCTTCGAGTTCTTCTCTTAGTTCAGCATTTTCTTTTTGGAGAGTTTCAAATTCCTCTTTAAGTTCGTCTTTCTCTTTTTCAACAGTTGAATCTTCTAATTCTTCCGGTTCTCTTCCAGTTTTTTCTTTCAATTCATTTTTCAATGCTGAATGAAGTTCTTTCGCCTTGCTATGTTCAGGATCAATGTCTAAGGCTTTTTTGATGGAAATGAAAGCCTCTTCGAGTTCTCCTATCTTTCTCAAATAAGCCGCATGAATATAATGATACTCACCCCTCTCAGGTTTCAAATCTATCAAATTTTCTATAGTATTTTTAGCTTTTTCCATATCTCCTTTCTTCTCCAAGATAAAGGCTTTATTCAAGTAAGCATCTTCGAAATCAGGATTGATCGAAATAGCTTCATTTATAGATTTAAGTGCCTTTTCGGGGTCTCCTTCTTTCAAATGACAAAGTGCCTTATTATTCAAAGCTACGTGGTCTTTAGGTTTTTTATCTAGGACTTTTTCGAAATATTTGATCGCCTCTTGATATCTACCCTCTTGATACATCATCTTTCCTTTCTTACCCCATTCCTCTATAGGTGGTTTTTCAGAAGAAGCTTTTTCATCTTTAACCTCTTCACTCTTTTGCTCTTCTTTCAATTTCTCCCGATAACTCTCAACTTGAGGTAGAATATCAAATTTTTTTAGAAGTTTGTAAAAAGGAGTTCCACCTACAACTTCGATCCTTTCTGTTTTTTCTACATCTCTCTCTCTTAGACCAGTCGTCAAAAATAATCCATATTTCTCCCCGCCTAAAAGATCATGCAGTTCCTTTATCTCATCTTTAAGGTTTTCCTCGACCCTACTGCATTTGATTAGATAATCCCTTAATTTACCCCCTCTTTCGATTTTACCTTCGACTAATACAGATTCATCTCTTGATCCCGTAGAAGAGATGTCAAACCCCATATTTTCCAATAGAGTCAAAGAGATTTGTTGAAAGTCTCTTTGGCTAATAGATTTTAAAGTTTGAATTGTTTCTTCTTCGCTTAACAAATTTTTTCACCTTTATATACGTGGGTCTTAAACTCCTTTGGGATGGAGATTGTGGTTGTCTTACATAACTTTTGTGATTTTTTAACAAGAACTCCAATTTAAAATGAACTATTTATTGTATATTTTTAATAAAGAATCTACCCTTTACCAAAAGATATTAAATGAGCATTTTTATACTTAAAAATGATAAGATGGCTACTAAGATGCTAATAGGTTATTATTCAAAAAGTGGTAATACAGAAAAAATGGCTAAAGAGATATCAGAAGGTGCCAAAGAAAGCAAAGCGGACGTAGAAGTGAATTTAAAACAAATAAAAGAAATTGAAATAAGTTCGTTACCTGAATATGATGGAATAATACTTGGTTCTCCAACTTATTACGGTCTCCCATGCGCTGATATAAAGGAATTCTTGGATAAAAGTATAGAGCATCACGGAGACTTGGAATACACGGTTGGAGGAGCATTCACTTCTAGTGCAAATACCGCTGGCGGTAACGAAACTACAATTGTGGCTCTGTTAGAATCTTTGATAATTCACGGTATGATAGTAAAGGGGATGCCAAAAGGAGACCATTACGGTCCAGTCGCCGTCGGTGAACCAGATGAAAAGGAACTTAACCAATGCAATTACTACGGAGGATGGATGGCAGAATTTACAGAAAAGATCGCCTCGTTTGAGGTATAAAATATGGAATTTAAAAAAGTTGTCGAAAAGAGAAGAAGCGTCAGGTCTTATACAGATGAAGATATTCCTCAAAAAGACATTGAGGAGATAATAAGGATTGGGCACACTGCGCCTTCAGCCGGAAACCGACAGGCTAGGGATTTCATAGTTGTGAAAGATGAAGAGGAAAAAGAGAGATTGGTAGAGAAAGCCTATGGACAATCATTCATAGCAGAAGCCCCGTGGGTGATTGTAGTTTGTGCGAATAAAGAAAGATCGGCGGAAAGGTACGATGAGAGAGGCAAAGAACTTTATTCTATTCAAGACGCTACAGCTGCTATCGAGAACATGCTTTTAGCAGTAGTTGACATGGGATATAGCTCTTGTTGGATAGGAGCCTTCGAGGAAGATAAAGTCAAGAAACAACTAAATATCCCTAAAGGAGTTAGGCCTGTAGCTCTTTTACCAATAGGTAATCCTGCACAAGAACCTAGAAAACTCGAAAAGATGGATTCAAAAGAGTTGACTCATTATGGCGAATGGTGAAGGAGGAAAATATGGAGGTGATCTCCAACCCTATCTTCTTCGTTATGGCGAGATCGGGATAAAAAGTAACAACATCAGGAAACATTTTGAAAATATTCTGATAGATAATATAGAAAGGACTTTTCTTTCAAAAGATAAAGAGGTGATCAC
>CAZRWG010000136.1:0-4373 GCA_964603805.1 uncultured Thermoplasmata archaeon | reverse complement strand
CTGTATCTCACTCCATAAGAGACATATCTAGGGCGGTCGAAGAGGTCACTGAACACCTTCAGGAATCTTCAGAAAAAGTAAACAGCGTGGCCGAGATAGCCGACAGGAATTCAAATGAAGCTGAATCGGTGGCGGCTTCAACAGAAGAACAGAACGCTTCTGTGGAAGAACTCTCTAGTTCGGCACAGGAACTGTCCACTCTTGCTAACGACCTGCTGAAGATGGTCGAAAAGTACGATCTGTGAAGAATGAAAAATTTCGAGAAGAGTCGCTCTTATTTCTTTATTAAAAAAAGAGAAGATTGAAATAGAACAATGACACTTTATATACTATGGAATTGTACGTTCTAGTCATCATCGTACTCGCGATATTATTGCCTATCTTATACTTACTCTATCTGATATTTTCATGTCCTCCCTCACCTACTACTAGTACGACGACATTGAAAGGTAGGAAGGCCTATGTGGTAAAAAAAATAAACCCTTGGGATATCTCAGGAAAGGTTAAACTGGTCCATGGAAATAAAGTGTGGAGTGCCACAGCAGATAGTGAGATAGAGAGGGGTACGAAGGTAAAGATAGTCAAATCGAAAGGTGTGCATGTAGTTGTTGAAAAAGATCGATGAGGCTTTGATCGTACTGTTTAAACAGATATGAGCAGAAAAGAGCAATTTTAAATAGTCCTATTACGCTGTTATATACACCATGGTGGAGAAGATAAAAGATATTGACCTGGAATGTATAGATGACCTAAACCTTAAGGTTGAGAAGGAATTAGAGCAGTGCATCGTGCAGGAAGGAGAGAAATGTTTTTGTCCGATAGTCAAGTTCAAAGTGGAAGGGTACCAATTCCAATGCGATTTTGACGGATGTCATGAGGAATTCATAGAGGACTCTCGAGATGAGATAATTTCTCGTGCGGAAGATCACATGAGGAGACATTTAGACTAGATTTACTTATCGATATGATAAAGGTAGATCTCTTTTACCTGATTAGAGTTCTGAGTATGTGAACGAACATCAAAATATCCCAGTATGCCGCATGTTTATATAAAGGCTTATATTACTTGGCTCTATGGATCTTTTCACACTAATCGGATTGGCGGCCGCTACCTGCACGACGATCTCGTTTTTACCTCAAGCTGTCAAAGTGATCAGGACAAGAGATACGAGGAGTCTCTCGTTACCGATGTATATCATTTTCACGACTGGTGTACTTTTATGGTTGATCTATGGTCTGCTCGTGAGAGATATACCTGTGATAGCTGCGAATACGATAACATCCGTATTTTCATCTATCATACTCGCGTCGATAATCTTCTATAGGTATGGATGATAGTTGAGATTTTTTTTGAGTAGAGATTCTATCTTAGGTCCTTGGTTTCGATATCGAGATGGTCGAATAAAAACCCGAACTCGTAGAGAGCTTGCTTGACTATAAGAGAGGTAGGTTTGCCTAGTCCATGGCCTACATCGGTTTCAGTCCAAAGGCATATTGGTGCTTCATCCGTCTGATCAGCCTGAAGACGTGCGGTCATCTTTCGAGCGTGAGCCGGATCGACCCTTGTATCTCCAATAGCGGTCCTGATCAGTGTAGGTGGATAAGCACGCTCCTCTACATTATGGTATGGTGAGTAAGCCTTCAACCACTCGAAAGCTTCTTGATCCTCTGGAGAGCCGTATTCTTTCGTCCATGTCGCTCCTAACAACGTCTTGTGAAATCGCAGCATATCGCAGAGCGGCACCGCGCAGATCACGGTTCCAAATAGTTCTGGTTTCTGGGTTAGAGCTGTAGATACTAAAAGACCTCCATTAGAACCTCCCCAGGCAGCTAGTTTGTCTTCAGTGGTGATCTCTGATTCTATCAGATGTTCGGCAACAGAGTAATAATCGTCGAATACCTGTTGTTTGTTACCCTGCATCCCCATCTCATGCCATTCTTCACCGAATTCTAAACCTCCCCGGAGACAAGCCTGTACCCAAACACCGCCGGCTTCGAGGAAAGGTAGACGTACAGCGCTGAATGTAGGGGTCAAAGGGATACGGAAGCCTCCGTAGCCATAAAGTACCGTCGGCACTTCTTCAGGGTCTATATCGGCTTTGTGGGTGATGAAAGCGGGTACTTTTTTGTTGTCCGTAGACTCTACCCAGATGCGTTCTACCGTCAGGTCAGGTAGACCACCTTCGATCTTTACAGAATCGAGACGACTCCATTCGTTTGTCTCGGCGTCGATCTGTATGACTTCAGGTGGTCGATCGAAACTTTCTATGATGGTGTAGGCTTTCCGATGTTCTTTATCCCCTTTCAAAGCGTTGCGCTGTATGCCGGAAAGGGGCAGGTCGATATCTGCTAGATGTTCGCCATGAAGAGAATGTATCGAGAGTGTAGAGGCCGCATCTTTGAGAGAGTGAACTACGAGTCGGTCCTTCGCGGGAACTATGTCCATCAGTACTCTTTCACTCTCTGGGATCGTAGTATCGAGTTCCTCCACACTCGTTTCTTTTAGATCCTCGACAGCACAGGACAGAACTTGCCATCTAGACGCCTCATGATTTGTCAGGAGGTAACAAAGTCCTTTGTGGAGCATCGGTTTGACAGAAGCGTCTAATTTGGGCAAGATCCTTTTCAGTTCCTCATCGAGAAGATAAAGCTCGGTCTCTCCACCGAGTTCACCGATCCCAACTAGTGTAGTATTTGTTTCTCGATCTACGAACACTATCGGCCACTTCTTTCTGGGTAGATCTTCTGTGATTAGGTGGTCCTCGCCTTCGATCTCCACGAAACGAAGTTCCTTATCAAGTTGATCTTCAGGATCAGTTTTCTGGTAATAGAATCCTTCTTCGAGCCATGCCACGGGAGCTTCACCGCATCGTCCTACTTCAGGGATCTCCATTATGATGGATCCATCATCAACGTCTAGAACCGTAAGATCGTACTGTTCAGTGCCGCCTTCGTTGGTCCCATAAACGATCATATCTCCTTCCGGTGATGGAACGAACCAGTCTATGGAAACTACGCCTTCGAACTCGTTCGGGTCCGCTAGGATGCTGGGCTTTCCGTCCGGTTTTTCCCTTACTACCAATTTACGCTGGTCCTCCTCAGGCTCGCTTATGAGTTGAAAATAACGTTCTCCTCTAGCGACTAGAGGACCGTATCCTTCGTGTTCTACTACGCGTTCAAGATGCGGTCTGAGCGTTTCTTGAGTTGAGTCGTCTATGATCTCATCTGTGTATTCGTTCTGGGCTTCGATCCATCTTTTCACTTCCTCGCTATCTTCTTCCAGCCATCGGTAGGGGTCTTTTATCTTTGTGCCGTGAAATTCTTCGATGACTGGATCGCGCTTGGTCTTCGGTGGTTCTTTTTGAGTTTTTGACTCTCCTTTCATCTTTTTCCTCCAAATTTTTGATAGTTCATGTTTAAGGAGTATTATAATTTTTAGTTGTTCTTATATTCCTGAACGTAAATCTAAATAGGAATAATAATCTTTATAAATACTAAGACCGATAAATAATCGGGTTTGAAGATGGGTACAGACAAAAATATGGGTCTGATAGATTTAAAAGGAGGTATAAATTGAAGGATAAAAGTGCTTTATATTGGTTATTGTTTTTAGGGGGTTTTCCCATCATCCTTTTCTATACTTTATCTTACCTTTTCGAACCTTCTCGGAATATTTGTTGGATAAGTATACTGCCTGGACCGTTGATCTTTGTTCTCTGGAGCTTGTTTGGGCATGTGTTCAGAAAGCCTACAAAAAAACTGGATTGGGATGAAACCGAAAGCGTTGGAGAGACCACTGAAAGAAAAGCCAGTGAAAAATACTCTGTGGAAGAAAGGTCTACCAAGAAAGATGAAGGTTTGCTCGCCCGTGTCTTCGGCAAGAAGAAGAGATGTGAGACGTGCGGTAGCGAGCTTGTCTATAAATCTGGAGCCGGTTCTTATTACTGCACAAAATGTCAGGAATACAAGTGGGAATAGTTTCTGAAAAAGGTCTTTTTGACATAATTTTGCAGTATATACCTGTGAGGCGAGAAAGATATTAATAAACAGAATGAATTCTTGGTTAAACGTGGTGTGATCTATGTCCGATAAAGATAAAAAAGAAAGATTGAAAGAGCTTCTTCGAAGTATACACGAGGGTGAAGGTGAAGTTGATGAATTGAGAAGTGAATTCAAAAACCTTTTGAAGACCGTTTCTCCTCAAGATATACCTGCGATAGAACAGGAATTAGTGAAAGAAGGAGTTACTCCAGACGAGATAGCCGAGATGTGCGATATCCATCTTGATATATTTAGAGAGTCTGTGGAGGACGCTTTTGGTCTTGAAGACGTCCCTAAAGGTCATCCTCTCTACAACCTTTATAGAGAAAATG